>NZ_JAWJTF010000026.1:23440-92327 GCF_048836525.1 Nostoc sp. CALU 546 | reverse complement strand
GAGTCCGCGGTGGTGTGTTTTTTCTAGTCGCGTCTTTATTCTGCCTCCTGAATTCTGACTCTTGAATTCTGTCTTCTTCTTCAATACTTCGTATGAACTCAAAGGATACTCAGAAGAAATTAAGCATGAGTGTTTAGAAATGTAAGTCCTATTGCCTCTTATTTGATTTCTATTGCCTCATTGCCTATTGCCTGTTGCCTGTTGCCTGTTGCCTATTGCCTATTGCCTATTGCCTGTCTACGCAAATTCGTTCATAAATCAAAGCGGATTCCTATAGGATTGCTATATATTAATAATATTTTTTTACTTACGTACTCTTGTAGCGTCTCGTATCTATCTTAAGATACATAATCTACCAAATTATTCTATCGGTTGATGGAAGTTAAAAACAATACTCTGTTGTTAGTTTATGTAATAGCTGAATCAACTACAAGCTGGGGATAAAACCATGAGTGCCGAAAAAAGAGTAGAAGCTACTGCAAAAAATATTGAAGGTAAAATTCAAGAGGTTGTGGGTGAAATAACCGGTAATCCACAAGATAAAGCTGAAGGACAAGCAAAGCAAGCTGATGCCCAAGTTACTCACACTGTAGAAAACATTAAAGACGAACTTAAGAAAGCTTTAGACTAATTGAGCTTTTGCAGTGCAAATAGCACTACTAACCATGATTCATTACTAATAGCCTTACATTAATTACTCCACTAACTTTTAGAAAGTGGAGTTTTTGTTATATTGGCGTAGAATCTGAAATGGTTAATCACGAACAACTTGGCCCTAAACATGATTTTTCTACAATTTAATTCAACTAATAACTGGTACGCCCAGCTAATAAGTTCCATAGAAAGATGGCAATTATTGCGCCAATGACGGCAACAATTACACCGGGGATACTAAGGGTTGCAGCAGTTAATTGAAATCTTCCTGTCTCTAAAAGAGTAACTAAAATTCCCCCAATTACAGCACCGACGATACCTAAAACCATAGTTGAAACCATTCCACCACCTTGACGACCAGGATAAATAGCTTTCGCTATAGCTCCAGCAATCAAACCTAGGATTATCCAAGCAATAATGTTCAGCATAATTTCATCCATCAGGAAACTTCATAACTAGCTTAGAAATTACAATATTGTTTTCCTTCTACCCGAAGATATAGCTAGTGAACCTCAATAAAAATTAACAAAATCATGGCTCCTATACTGACCTGTATAAGAGATGAACATGACGGAATTTGGAATATTATTCGTGAATTTACTCCCCCGATTGAACGCCGCGAAATACTCTTTAAGTAAATGGTGACAAAACGCTTCCCAACTTTTCACGCCCCAAAATATCCCTCACCTTACCTCGACAAATAACCTGAATTCCATTAATATAAACCGCTTGCACAATCTCATCCGAACCGCGCTTAACCATTCGAGGTTCACCATCTAAAACTGGATCTGATATCTGCACTTGCGGGCTAATTGGCTGATTTAAAGCATTGGGATCAAGTAAAACTATATCTGCTTTCGCCCCAACTTTGAGAACTCCCGTATCAAGACGAAACCAACCAGCAGGTTCTCCGGTAACGCGGCAAATCGCAGCTTCCGGTGAAAGGAACTTCGTTGCAACTGCTTGTTTGAGCAAAGACAAAGCTCCATCATAGTAGCCCAGGTTACGGACATGAGCGCCAGCATCGGTAAAACCAGGCAAAATATGAGGATGCTGCATCATCGCTAAACGGGGTTTTAAGCGATCGTTTGCTCCTGTCGCCACCCAGCGTAAATCTGTATCGTATTTTTGTAATGCGTGGATAAATAAATCTACTGGTTCTTGTTGGTTTTGACGAGCAATTTCTGCAAAACTTAACCCTTGCCAACTTGCTTCGGGACAGTGAATAACTTCCATCAAATCTAATCGGCGATGGAATGATTTACGCTTTTTACTGAGCCATTCTTGGCGAAACTGACGACAAAAAATTTTCGATGCCCATAGTTGTTGCCTTTCCTCTCGTGACTGACAGCCATTGAGTTGTGCGCCTGTGGAAAATTCTTCAAATAAGGGAGTCACAGATCCATCAGAGTAAATGGTGAAGGGTTCGGTTAGGGTTTGAAAACGCACATTACCATTTAGAAGCCGATTCCAAATAAAAAGCAGGGGGGAAAATATTCGCCATAGTTTGCGATCGTGTACGGCATCTAAGGCTGAGAGGACAGTTAGCCGCAGTGGTTTTTGTCCAATCCCTGAACCCATACGCAGAATGTCTACAAAGGAAGCAAGTCTTTGTAAATCGGGTGTGACTTGAAAAACGCATTGGCTATGCCGACATAAATCTGCCAACATTGCATATTCTTTAAATTTGGCGTGTTGAGAAGGAATTGTGCAGCCTTGCCATTCTCCACTCATCCGATGCCAGGGAAACATATCAATAGAAATACCAATAAAGCCAGCATCTATTGCATCTCTGGCTATGCGCTGCATAAGTTTTACTTCAAATTTTGTCGGCTGAACCGTTAAACTGCGTTCTAATCCCATCACATGAGCGCGTAAGGCACTGTGTCCAAACATTGGGGCAACATTGGGGCCAAGGGGTAACTGTTGCAAATGCTGTAAATATTCTGCTGGTGTCTGCCAGGAAACCGACTTTTTCAACCATTTTGCAATCAGCCGATGGGAAAGTGTCTCTACCCTCTGAAAAATATCAGCCAGGATTTGGGGTTCTGCGATCGCAACAGACAAGCTACAGTTACCAATAACCACGCTGGTAACACCATGACGCACTGATTCGCTCAATCCTGGTGCAATTTCTAACTCTAAATCGTAATGAGTATGAATATCTATAAATCCAGGTGTCACCCATAACCCAGAAGCATCAACCACTTCACGCGCTGGGGTAGTTAAGGAGGGTGCAAGATTGACAATGCGGCCGTTTTGAATGCCGATATCTCTGCGAATAGCTGGAGAGCCTAAGCCATCGAAAATTAACCCGTTTTGAATCAGCAAATCCAACATAATTCTTTTTGCCCTTTGGTTGTTATTGGATCTATCGAGAGTCATTTGAAGAAAGGGAGGCGTTCAGGAGGCAGGAGATAGGAGGCAGGAGGCAGGAGGAACCCAGTAATGTTTTGGTAAGCCATTGGTTATTTACTCAGGTCAATCTGTTTGTTATGATTCCCACTGGTAAATGCGATGTCTACGATGGGCTATGCCTATGCACAGTCTGAAGGAATGGGGCAATGAGGGAGATGAGGGAGATGAGGCAGGGAGAGAATTCGTAACTCCTAACTCTTCACTCAGCACTCGGAACTGTTTTGCCAATGACAAATGACCAATGACCAATGACCAATGACAAATGACCAAATTCTGTGACAATGATTAACAACAAGCCAGAATACTGTATCTAAGCTACTCATGAGCCAAAGTTCTCAAAACAGCCCTTTACCAGGCAACCCTGTTCCATCATCTTTCAATTGGTTATATGCTTTCTGGAAATTCTCTCGCCCTCATACAATTATTGGTACAAGTCTAAGTGTTTTAGGTTTATATTTAATTGCCATTGCCATTAGTACAGACGCAATTAATCATATCTCTACAGACGCGATGAATCGCGTCTCTACAAGTTCTCTACTCCCTGTCTTCGGCGCATGGATTGCTTGTCTGTGTGGCAATGTCTACATTGTGGGGCTGAATCAATTAGAAGATGTGGAAATTGACAAGATTAATAAGCCTCATTTACCGTTGGCATCTGGTGAGTTTTCCCAGCAAACTGGGCAATTAATTGTTGCCTTTACTGGGATTTTGGCACTAGTTGTGGCGTGGCTAACTGGGCCGTTTTTATTGGGTATGGTGGCTATTAGTTTGGCCATTGGTACTGCTTATTCTTTGCCGCCAATTCGCTTGAAACAGTTTCCCGTTTGGGCGGCGCTGTGTATTTTTTCGGTGCGCGGTACGATTGTTAACTTAGGATTATATCTGCATTACAGTTGGGCGTTGCAACAAAGCCAAGCAATTCCGCCTGTGGTGTGGGTGCTGACGTTATTTATTTTGGTGTTTACCTTTGCGATCGCTATCTTCAAAGATATCCCCGATATGGAAGGCGATCGCCTCTACAATATTACTACTTTCACTATCAAACTTGGGCCCCAAGCAGTGTTCAATCTGTCTCTTTGGGTAATAACTGTCTGCTATCTGGGAATGATTCTGGTTGGGGTGCTACGCATCGCCTCTATTAACCCCATATTCCTGATAGTTACTCATTTGGCGCTGTTGGTTTGGCTGTGGTTGCGGAGTTCGACGGTAGACTTACAAGATAAAAGTGCGATCGCTCAATTCTACCAATTTATCTGGAAACTCTTTTTTATGGAATATCTAATTTTTCCTATCGCCTGCCTTTTGGCTTAGACAATGCTAGAAACCTTTCCCACTAGTTCTATTATCGCTGCTCTTGTAGTTGTTCTCAGTCTGTCAATCCTGGGCTATTTCGCTTGGAAAACTTTGATTACCTCAGACTTGTTTCAAAAAGGAATCAATCTTGCTCAAGCAAAAGATTACCAAGGTGCAGAAGCAGCCTTTCGCAAGGTGATTTCCATCAACTCTACTAATGATGTGGTGCGCTTGTTTTTGGGAGATGTTTTAAACCAACAAGGCCAAGTAGAGGAAGCAACAGAATTATTCCGAGAAGTAATTCGCCGCAGTCCGAAAAACCCCGATGCTTACTTGCGTCTGGCAAATATTCTCATGCAGCAAGAGCGAGAAGAAGAAGCTAAAACTAACCTGTTACAAGCTAAAGATTTATTACAAAAACAGCGCCAACCTGAAAAAGCTAAAAAAATCACTCAACTGTTAGATAAAATGAGTGCTAAGTCAAGTGAATCTTAAGTTGAGTGAAAGTTGCGGAGATTAAATTTTCCTGTTCTGTCTCCTAATTTTTTACCATTTTCATCATAATGATGAGAATGGTTTTTATTTTGAAATTTGTAAAAGTTCAGAATTTATCAAGAATTTAGAATAATTAGTATATTTATCAAATGTTCTTCTGATTCTTTAACTATTCTGACTCCTGAATTCTGACTTAAATTTACCAGTGTTTACTGTAGTTATGTCCACAATTTTCGCAAGTTTCACCACTCCCTTCATAACCTTTACAATTGCAACCTGATGCGCTACAAGCACCATAGCCACAATGAATTAATTTAGATTTTAGACGAGAAAATATTGGGATTTTTAAAAGCTTATCTTTTTGCAAAACAGCGATGCTACTAACAGCTTGTTTGGTTTTTAAAGACATATTATAGTTTCCTTAAGCGTAGAGTAATTATACACATCATATCAATAATATTTTAGTATTAGAATAGTATCAAATGAGGACAGGAATTTAGTAGTAAATTTTATAGATAAAACAAATCAAGTGTTTATGTCAGACATAATATCAGAATTGTGGACTAATTTTTTTACATCAGGATCATTTATTCCACATGGGCACTGCTATCTATGGCAAACAAATTTAGTTTGGTTACATATATTATCTGACTCGCTAATTGCACTAGCTTATTATTCGATTCCAGCTACACTATTTTACTTTGTGCGTAAGCGGCAGGATTTGCCCTTTGATTGGATTTTTCTGCTGTTTAGTGCATTTATCGTAGCTTGCGGTACTACACATTTAATAGAAATTTGGACACTTTGGCATCCAACCTATTGGCTATCGGGGTTTGTCAAAGCAATAACTGCCACAATATCTTTAATTACAGCAGTAAATCTTGTGTCTCTAGTTCCCCAAACACTGGCATTTACTAGCCCCGCTCAACTAGAACAAGCAAATCAAGAACTTCAAACCCAAATAACCGAACGTTTACGGGTAGAGAAGGAACTGCGAAAATACCAGAATCATCTGGAAGAAATGGTTGCTGTTCGCACTAATGAAATTACCAATACCAACGAGCAGTTACAACAAGAAATCCTGGAACGCCAACGCATTTTAGAAGTTCTTCGACAAAGCGAAGAACGCTACCGTTACTTAGCTGAGGCAATTCCTCAACTTGTATGGACAACCAAGCCTAACGGTGAATGTGATTTTTTTAATCAAAATTGGTGTGACTACACTGGGCTAACATTAGAGCAATCTTTGGGTTCTGGTTGGTTGGCGGCATTGCATCCAGATGATATTCAAAGTGCTGATGAAGTGTGGTCTAATGCTGTAAAAGATGGCAGTATATATAACAACGAATATCGCTTCAAACGGGCTTCTGATGGCTCCTATCGTTGGCAGCTAGCGCGAGGTTTACCACTCAAAGATGAGCAAGGTATTGTAGTCAAGTGGTTTGGAACATGTACAGATATCCACGAACAAAAACAAATACTTGAAGAACGGGCACACCTGCTGGAATTAGAACAAGTAGCACGAGCGAAAGCAGAAACAGCCAATCGAATTAAAGATGAATTTTTAGCCGTCCTTTCTCACGAATTACGCACTCCACTGAATGCAATTCTCGGCTGGTCAAAGTTGTTGCAAACCCGCAGGTTAGACCAAGTAAAGACATCTGAAGCACTAGCCACAATCGAGCGGAATGCCACTTTACAGGTTCAACTCATTGAAGACTTGCTGGACATCTCCAGAATTTTACAGGGTAAACTGACGCTGAATATTACGAAGATTAGCCTAGAGTCTACGGTATTGTCGGCATTAGAAACAATGCGATTAGCGGCAGAAACAAAGTTGATTGAGGTGAATACGGTATTTGAACCGGATGTGGGGGAAATTCTAGGCGATTCTATTCGTTTGCAGCAAGTTGTCTGGAATCTCCTTTCTAACGCTGTCAAATTTACACCCAAGGGAGGAAAGGTAGAAGTGCGATTAGAGCAAGCTGATGGCTATGCTCAACTTGTAGTTAGCGATACAGGTAAAGGAATTAGCGCTGACTTTTTGCCATTCGTGTTTGATTATTTCCGCCAAGCGGATAGCACCTCTACGAGAAATTTTGGTGGATTAGGACTGGGATTGGCAATTGTGCGTAATATCATCGAAATGCATGGCGGTATGGTCAAAGCAGAGAGCCACGGTGAGGGGAAAGGGGCAATATTTACTGTGAGTTTACCGCTTCTGCCAGATGAAAGCCCAAATCTGACGGATGAACAAAACTACCCTGCGTTTTTAACTCCTAACTCCTTACCCCTAAATGGCATCCGGGTTTTAGTTGTCGATGATGATGCTGATTCACGAGATTTTGTTGCTTTTGTATTAGAGCAAGATGGGGCTTTTGTGATTGCGGTATCTTCCGCTTATGAAGCATTACAAACTCTAGCAGAGGTAAAGCTAGATGTGTTGGTCAGCGATATTAGTATGCCCGATATGGATGGCTATATGTTAATACATCAAGTGAGAAATTTAATACCAGAACAAGGTGGACAAATTCCAGCAATTGCCTTGACTGCCTTTGCGAGAACCGATGACCAGCAAGAAGCGTTAAAAGCTGGGTTTCAGATGCATTTACCCAAGCCTCTTAACCCAGAAGAATTAGTTGCAGCCATCGCTCAACTTCTTGAAATAAAAGTGTCAAAAATTACCTAAAAAACACTTTTTTATTCATAAAAAAACAGGATTCAGAATTCAGAATACTCTACCCACAAAGGGATAGACTTTTAAAGTGAGAAGATTTTAACCAATATTCGTCACCCACTCGTACAGAATTCATACTGAATTCTGACTCCTGAGTTCTGAATTCTTCTTATAAAGCACCATCTATTTTGTACAAATGGACAGTTGCATGAGACAAAACTTGTATCAAGTTGGGTTAATAACTTATAATTCCTGCTAGAACCCGGATAAAGCTGCGCTTTTGCTCCCTGCCCCTAATCCCCAGTTGAAATACCTGATGAATCTGGATTTTACCCCACCCTAACCCTCCCCTTGTAAAGGGGAGGGAACTAGATTTCTTAATCCCCCCTTTATAAGGGGGGATTAAGGGGGGTAATTCGAGTTGTGTATACACGGTAGAATCCCCAGAAGGGGCGCCGAGTTCCCCGCTTGCGGGACTGAGAGTTGAGTGTTTTTACGATGACAGCCGAACTCAATATTACATGTAAACCAAGCAGGTAAGGTAATAAAAATGCTGAAAAACAAGAATATACTGGTAGCAGCTATTATCTGCTTGTGTTTGAGTAATGGGAATACTGTCTTTGCTAAAGATGTTGGCGTTGTTTTATCAAAAATTCCAAACTCAAATCAAGCAGCACTTCCTCAGAACAAAAACGCAGTTGCTAACTTCGAGCGAGGAGCCAATCTCCAAACACAAGGAGATTTAAAAGGAGCAGAGGCAGCTTTTCGGAAAGCAATTGAACTAGAACCAAAATTTATCCAAGCTTATATTGCTTTGGGAAATACTCTCGACGATCAAGGCAAACTCCAAGAAGCGATCGCACAATATAATAAAGCCATCAGCCTTGATCCTAAGTATCCTCAAGCCCACTTTCACTTAGGAAATGCTCTGTACGATCAAGGCAAACTCCAAGAAGCGATCGCCCAATACAATCAAGCTATTAGCTTCCATCCCAAGTATGCAGACGCTCACTATTACTTAGGGAACGCTTTGTATGCTCAAGGAAAACCAACAGAAGCAGTCGCCGAATATACAGCAGCCATTGCCTTCAATCCGAAAAATTCAGCCGCTTATAACGCCTTGGGAAATGCTCTGTACGCTCAAGGGCAACTAGAAGAAGCGATCGCTCAGTACAAAAAAGCCATAAGTTTCGCTCCCAAGTATGCAGACGCTCACTATAATTTAGCAAGTGCTTTATACGCTCAAGGAAAACCAACAGAAGCAATCGCCGAATATACCCAAGCGATTCGCCTTGATCCGAAACATGCACAAGCTTACACAGGTTTGGCAAATGCGATGGACGATCAAGGCAAACCACAAGAAGCGATCGCACATTACAAAAAAGCCATTAGCCTCGTACCCAACGATGCTTATGCTTACTATAATTTGGGCGTCACTTTGGGAAGGCAAGGACAACTAGAAGAAGCGATCGTTAATTTCAAAAAAGCCAGAGAGTTATTCCAAGCAGAGGCAAACAAGGAGATGCTTGAGCAAGTTGATCAGCTAATCCAAAAATTAACGCAATAAAGGGATTGGGGACTAGTACCGCTAGGCGGAATTAAAAATTAAAAATTAAAAATTGAAAATGAATACAATTTAAGCGTTTCATTGATTTGGAATGGGTGGTTTATTTCCGCCGTGCTGTACTAGGAAAGAAGCAGGGGGAGCAAGAGAAGAATGACAAATAACAAATGACAAATGACAAATGACAGATGACAAATAACAGAGGTAAAGTCTACCTGGTAGGTGCTGGGCCTGGAGATGTGGCATACCTAACAGTAAAAGCTTACAATCTTTTAGCTACGGCTCAGGTGTTAGTCTACGATGCTTTAGTAGATGCTCAATTATTGCAGTGCGTACCAGATGATTGCCTAAAGTTAGATGTTGGCAAACGCGGTGGCAAACCCAGTACAGCCCAAGCAGAGATTAACAAGTTACTGGTAAAACACTGTCTACAAGGAAAACAAATTGTACGACTCAAATCAGGTGATCCGTTGATTTTTGGGCGTTGCGCTTCCGAAATTGAAGCGTTGAAAGCATCCGGTTGTGATTTTGAACTAGTACCAGGAATTTCCTCAGCCCTTGCAGCACCTTTGTTAGCAGGAATTCCCCTGACAGATCCAGTTTTAAGCCGCTGTTTTGCAGTATTTACAGCTCACGAACCAGAGGTTTTAGATTGGGAGGCACTGTCACGCTTAGAGACACTGGTAATTTTGATGGGAGGCCAACATTTACCAGAGATTGTACATAAACTGGTACGACACGGGCGATCGCACTTAACACCCATTGCCATCATCCGTTGGGCAGGAACTCCCGATCAACAAATTTGGACAGCGCAACTGGGCAATATTTTGGAACAAACCACCGGATTATCCCTTTCTCCGGCGGTAATTGTGATTGGCGAAGTTGTTGGGCTACGCAAGTACTTACAACCTGAGAAAATAGATTGTCAGGATTCAACTACAGCCAAAATTCCTAGCCCCTCTGCTATGTCAAGCAACTTGTCTCTCTCTCCCCTTCCCCTTACTGGTAAAACAATCTTGGTAACACGTTCAGTTGGCCAATCGAGTCAATTTAGCGATCGCCTCATCGCATCAGGTGCAACAGTCATCGAAATGCCTACCTTAGAAATCGGCCCACCTTCGTGTTGGGAAGCTTTGGATAATGCGATCGCTCATTTATCTGACTTCGACTGGTTAATTCTCACTTCTACCAACGGCATAGACTACTTTTTTGAAAGGTTAGTCACCCAAGGTAAAGATACCCGTGCTTTAGCTGGCGTCAAAATTGCCGTTGTTGGTGAGAAAACAGCCCAAGGTCTTAAACAACGCTCTCTTCAAGCAGATTTTATTCCCCCCAACTTTGTCGCCGATTCTTTAGTGGAAAATTTTCCAGAGAAACTGGATGGTAAGAAGGTTTTATTTCCCAGAGTTGAAAGCGGCGGAAGAGAAATTTTGGTTCAGGAATTAACTCTCAAGGGAGCAAAGGTGATAGAAGTTGCCGCATATCAATCTTGTTGTCCTAATGGTATTCCAGATGCGGCAAAGTTAGCTCTCCAAAACCGCCAGGTAGATGTAATTACTTTTGCTAGTTCTAAAACTGTACAATTTTTCTGTCAACTTACTAACAATATATTTTCCAACAACTCTGATCCTAGCCCATTCTTAGAAGAAGTTTGTATTGCCTCTATCGGCCCCCAAACCTCCAAAACTTGCCATTCTTTATTTGGGCGTGTGGACATAGAAGCTGAAGAATATACTTTAGACGGTTTAACCCAAGCACTGATTACATGGGCAACCAATTCTTAGAGGATGTTTGAAAAGTCCTCTTGTCGGTATCAAAAATTTTACATCCCCCTAAATCCCCCGATAAATTGAGGGACTTTGATTCCGGTTCCCCCTTTTTAAGGGGAGCTAGGGGGGATCTAAAAGTACCTAAAGTCACAGCGAAACACTTGTTCATTCAACCTCTGAGATGAGAGAGCAGGCGAGAATAACAAATGACAAATGACAAATGACAAATGACAAAACATATAATCGGCTTAACTGGCGGTATTGCTACAGGCAAAACCACCGTCACAAATTATTTGGCTAGCGCTTATAACTTGCCGATTTTGGATGCAGATATTTATGCTAGAGACGCAGTAGCTTTAGGTTCGCCGATTCTGGGTGCGATCGCTCAACGTTACGGCGAACAAATTTTACTAGCAGATGGCAGCCTCAACCGCCAAAAGTTAGGCGAAGTTATCTTTAATTGTCAAGATGAACGCAACTGGATAGATGATTTGATTCATCCTTATGTGCGCGATCGCTTCCTCACAGCAATTGCCCAATCTTCCTCACAAACACTGGTGTTAGTAGTGCCTCTCTTATTTGAAGCGGGAATGACTGATTTGGTTACAGAAATTTGGGTAGTGCATTGTTCCCAAGAGCAACAACTACAAAGATTGATACAAAGAAACCATTTAAATAGAGAACAAGCAGAAGCCAGGATCAACAGCCAATTATCTATCGAAGAAAAAGTTGCTCATGCAGATGTCGTTTTAGATAACTCTTCTACCCTAGAATTACTACTGAAACAGGTAGATGTAGTCCTAAAAACCAGGAATGTAGACTAAAGTCTATTTATCTTAAAAAGATACATAGACGACATTCTTAAGACATAAAACATTTATAAATTAATATTGTATTTTTAACAAAAAAACACTCATATCTGACCAAATATTGTTCAATAATTCGGTGATTTTACAGTTGAATCTGCGGTTCCCAGTACTGTAAATTTAAGTGAATAGTAAAACAATAGCTGCCATAACATCTGGTGTTGTATGAAATACTGAAGATTAAAGGTAACAAACTAGTCAATAATATGAAAAATAGTGAACTTTTACCTAAAAAACAGCATCATCATGACATCAATGGTTTATCTTACAGAAGATCCATTTAGTATCAATTAAACATTAATATCTCAGAATTAAGTCTTAAACAAACTGACTTTTGAATTATTAGGTCTATTTTTCACTTGTTTTTAAGTGCCTTCTCTTCAATCAGAACAGGTATGAACTTAAGTTTTAGTTTTTTAAATAAGTTATCTTTGGTTAGCTTTCCAGCTAATCCATTAAAACAAAAGAATAAAATCCATGATTATACCCAACAAGTTTGGGGAAGTGACTACGTATTTGAGCGCCTTAATGAAGGAATGATCGGTTACATGACTGGAGTCGGCAAAGGTATTAAACCCTGCGATCGCATTATCTTACGAGAAGGTTGTGAATCTTATCAATATCAAGTTGAAGAAGTTGATTACTACTCCGATCCGTCTGATATGTGGATAGCTTTACTGAAACAAATACCGATTGACTAAATATCAAAGTCAACCAGTTATTTAAATTATAAATGTGAAAATTCTTCTTCTCTTGCTAGATAATAAGAGAAGTCAGTTATCTATTTTAAATTTATCAAAAAATGAGCTATTAAAGTATTCCTTTCGTAGGATAGCAAGTAAAGATGCAAAAGATTTGGGTTATTTTTATCAAGGTGCATTACTGTACCATCTACCGCTAAATGGTGATGATCTATCCAACGCTCTTGTGAATCTAGTAAAAAACTGAAGTAAGGGCTGACATCTGGATGATTTTTTGTTAATTCATCGTAGCTTTGATAAAAAGGAGGTATCCCAATTCCCATTGGCATATATAAGCCGTTAGGATACTCTTGTACAGTCAATTGAGGGAGTGTTTTGAGATCAATCCCACTAATGAATAATTTATTTTGTTCACTAGTCTTAGTATCTGTGAATAGTAACTCAATTTCCTGTAAATTTTGTTCAACACCAATCGGTTTAATGTTCCTTAAAATAGCTTTATCAAATTTGCCTATTCTCCAGTATTGATTTCCCCAAGGCTTATTTTGATCATAAAATCCTGGTGGTCGAAAACTTGCAAATTTAATTTCTTTTTTAGGGTCGTAAAAATCTCCCCATTTTGTGACATTAGTCGCTAGCGTAGTTCTAACTTTTCTACCTTGCTCTCCGGATACAATTATCCTTTCGTCTAGGGGGAACTGAGTAGCGACTTCTTTTTCATCAATTATATTTCTCAGAAGATTAGTCTTTAATATTGTGCCACTTGGGTCTTGCCAGTGTTCTAATTTCCACCAATGCTTCCAATAGGAAATATTATTAATTTTTTCAAAAATATTTTTGTAATGTCCCATCGGAAAGGTAAACCAACTTTGATAATAAAGAGATTTGTTACCATCCTCTTTAGTGAAAAGCAAAATTTCCCAAAATCCGGCATTTAAGCAATTATTAGCCAAAGCAACCTCTACGAGATTTTGCTTTTCAAAACCATCTCCTCCAACAATTTCTAGATTTTTGGAATTAGCGGGAAAACTAACCTGTTGTCTATTCCACTCCCGGTCTGTAAAAGCAATTATTTCTAATCCTTGATCTTTTTTAACCCATTCGGGTGCTTTTGGGACTAATAGCTCTAAATCAACATTTTTTATAATGATTTGTGCCGTTTTGTTGTCTGTTGGCTCAAGCACAAAATCAAAATGCGTATCATCTCTCTTAATAATTGTTAATTTTCTATTGGAATATCTTTGAAAGTTTTTGCCTAGAGGTGCGGGATTAACTGGATAATCGACATTCGATAATTCTTGTAGTTTTAGAGTCATCTTGTCATCAAATTTATATCTGGACTTAAACCAGAAACCACCTATTCCCAGCAAACCAAGGCATAAAATAAGGGTACTGAATAAAATTTGTTTCTTCGTGACTCTAAAATTAGCTTTGCCAAATCGGGAAATGCCTGCATTTTTTTCCTTCGCAGAATTATTTTTCATTAGACAAATTTATTTTTATCAGAATGCTGCTTAATAGCATACTGTTTCATGCAACTGATTCCTTATTTTTCTAGGGAAAGGTCACATTATTAAACAATTACCTGGAATGAAGGGGTTTAATGCCTATTTCCTGCGGATGCGGAATGCTACGTCTCTCTTAGAACGAAAATTGCTCCTCTTGTGGTTTCCCCAAGAGGAGCAATTTTTTGCGCTTAAGTTTTAATCAGGGTCTAAGCTCGACTTTATCCGAAAAATGGGTTTAAAACCCCATTCTTCCAGCACGGCTTTAAAGTAATGAGTAAGGAGTAATGAGTAAGGAGTGGATGAAAAACGGGTATTTACTCATTACTCATTACTCATTACTTATTACTTATTACTTATTACTCATTACTCCAGAATCACAGTGCGTACCCTTCTCCTGACGGAGACGCTGCGCGAACGGGAACGCCAAGGGCGAACACGGCGGTGAGGATGTCAACCATTTTTTTCGCAACGCGATCGCATAAATAATTAATGCCTGATAATTAATAAGGCAATCTACACAGAGCAAAAATGCAGACTCTCCAAAAACTCTTCCTCCCAAGCATGGGCTGTGGGACTTGGGCCTGGGGCAATCAACTGCTTTGGGGATATGACGAAAGCATGGATGACCAATTGCAAGCCGTCTTTAACCTTTGTGTAAGCAACGGTGTAACTTTATTTGATACAGGTGATTCCTATGGAACTGGGAGATTGAATGGTCGCAGTGAGTTACTGCTGGGACGATTCAACCGAGAATATGTAGGTTCAGACAAAGACAATATTTGTATTGCTACTAAGCTTGCTGCTTACCCGTGGAGATGGACACGCCAATCAATGGTAAGGGCTTGTAAGTCATCTGCTCAACGCCTGGGAAGAAATGTTGATTTGGTACAGATGCACTGGTCTACAGCGAATTATGCCCCTTGGCAAGAAGAAGGGCTGTTAGATGGTCTTGCCGATGTATATGAGCAAGGACTGGTCAAGGGAGTGGGACTATCCAATTATGGGCCGAAACGACTTAGGAAAGTGCAGAAAAAGTTTGCTGAACGAGGCGTTCCGATTGCAACTTTGCAAGTTCAATACTCTTTGTTGTCTACATATCCTGTCACTCAACTCAAGCTCAAAGACCTTTGTGATGAGTTGGGAATTAAATTGATTGCCTACAGCCCTCTCGCTTTGGGAATACTAACAGGAAAATACTCTGAGCAAGGCCCTTTGCCCAAAGGCATCCGAGGTCTGCTATTTAGACAGATATTACCAGGAATGCGATCGCTGTTGGGATGTTTGCGAGAGGTGGCACAGTCTAGAAACAAAACCATGTCACAGGTAGCAATTAATTGGTGCATCTCTAAAGGAACCATTCCCATCCCTGGAGCCAAGAGCGTTGAACAAGCGAGGGAGAATCTTGGTGCGTTGGGTTGGCAATTAGATGCCAGTGAGATTGCAGAGTTGGATAGTGCAGCGGCAAATGCCGACAAAAAAATGGTACAAAATATCTTTCAAACTAAGTAAAATCTCAATATTTCTCAATTTAAATATCACATTGCAAAACCTGGTTTAAATCCGAGAATAAAAAGACTTGGATTTTCCATCAATTCCGACATAAATCTCTTAATTATGTCTGAGTTATTAGTGATATAAATTACTATTTTTAGCTGAAAGTATAGCGCTTTTATTCATTTTTTTGTTAAAAATAGCTTTTTATCGACTAGCTACGGAATTAAAACTACGTAGAATTTGTTTTTAGATAACATCTAAAAAAGACTTAAATCAAGGAGTTATGTCCTAACATTTAGTGTGTGGAACTTGATTTTTAACGTTGACTAAGAAAGAATGAATATTGAGTCTAACATCTTGTAGACACTCTTGGTGACAACTTAACCTTATCCAATGTCCACAGTCCGCGAAAGCGGACTTTTTTTATATATTAGCTGAGAGCTATTAATCAAACTGATTAGCTCGTTATTGAGAAGTGAATTAATTACTTGAATATGAAATTTAGAAAATATAAGAGCCTATTTATCGAACAGAATTCAGGAGTCAGGAGTCAGAATTCAGCAATGTTTTCTGTATGACTGGCGGTGCTTCGTAGCGTTAGCGAGTCTTGTCTACGACACGCTACGCGAACGAGCGTCTGAATGACCGGGTTTAAGACCCCCACCAAATCTACGATTTGGTGGTTTTCAATCAGTCGCGGGTCTGAATCCCCGACTGATTTATTCTGACTCCTGAATTCTGAATTCTGAATTCTGAATTCTGAATTCTGAATTCTGAATTCTGAATTCTTCTTCAAAAAGTAAATATTAAGTAGGGGCGTGAAAGCCTAAAATGTTTCAATAGATTTTTGAGAAAATTGAGATAAATCAATGTTTTCTGCTTTTTTTCTAATGCACGACTTTAGCTTTGCCACGCCAGTAGGGTGTGTTACGGCTGTGTGGAATTTTAAGAACTGCTGTCTGAGTTATTTTGTAACGCTTCCTAACACTTCCATGACTTCTGCTTCCGGTTTTACTCTAGCTTCTGCTTCCAGAAATTCAGCTACTTGAGCCTCAATTTCATCCCGAACAATTTGGCGATATTCCAAGAAATGCTCAATTTGGGCACAAACAGCTAAGTAGCTACTCATCCCACCTCGATTATGCTGATACATGTTCCACAAGTTGCGCCAGAATTGCCAGCGCGTCTGACGAAGTAGACCTTGACGCCAACAAATCACCAGCAACGCTCGGAGTACTTTCCAGTTCAATGGTTTTTTGGCACCTTTGCCCTTTTTCGGGTAGGTTGCTTCGCCCAAAAGACGGAAGTGTTTGTATGTGCGCTCTAAAAACCGTTCTGGCTCATACAAATCACAGAAGGCTTGCACATATTCACGAGCGATGTCTTCTAACGGTCGAGTTGGTACAAAGTTCATCAACGTGGTTTGGTTGATGTTGGCTGATTTATTGCGGAGTCGTCCTTCTTTTTCTAATCTATGCCAGAGGGCTGTATCTGGAAGTGCTTGCAACATACTAAACAAGGCTGTGGGAATTGCTGTCTGCTCGACAAATTTGACAATTCGTGCGCCTGCACCTGCTTTTTCGCCATCAAACCCAATAATAAAACCTGCCATGACTCGCAGTCCTGAGCGGGTAATCTTATTCACCGCCTCACTGAGTGAGTCTCGCGTATTCTGGTATTTCTGAGTAAAAGTGAGACTTTCTTCGTCGGGGGTTTCAATTCCCAGAAAAACGGCTCCAAAATTACACGCTACCATCAAGTCCATCAGTTCTTGATCTTGGGCTAAATCAACTGAAGCCTCTGTAGCAAAGGAAAAGGGATAGTTATGTTCCACCATCCAGGGCAAAAGGGACTTCAAAAATAATTTGACATTCCGCTTATTGCCGATGAAGTTGTCATCCACCATAAAAATACTACGCCGCCAACCCAGTTGATAGAGGTAATCAAGTTCTGCTAATATTTGTTCTGGGTTTTTAGTGCGGGGTTTGCGACCGTACAGCACAATAATGTCGCAGAATTCACATTGAAAAGGACATCCGCGCGAAAATTGCACTGACATCTCCGCGTATGCTTCAAACTCTAGCAAGTCAAAGCGAGGAGTTGGAGTGTTGGTGACATCTGGTTTTTCACCGTCAGAGCGAAAGATACCTGTGCGATCGCCCCGTGCGATCGCTGCTACAAATAAAGGTAGGGTGATTTCCCCTTCGTCTAATATCAAGTAGTCTGCTCCGGCGGATGTCATTTCATTTGGTAGAGCTGTCGGGAAGGGGCCACCCACAGCGACTTGTTTACCTCTCTGCTTTGCTTCCAATATTTGAGAGAGCAAATCCTCTTTTTGCACAATCATCGCCGACATAATAACCAAATCTGCCCAAGCCCATTCTGCCTCTGTACAGACACGAACATTACGATCTACTAGCTTGAAATTCCATTCCTGGGGTAAAATCGCCGCTACAGTCACCAAGCCTAAAGGCGGTAGCATTGCTTTGCGGTCTAATAAAGCCAGAGTCTTTTCAAAAGACCAAAAACTTTTTGGAAAACGGGG
This sequence comes from Nostoc sp. CALU 546, assembly GCF_048836525.1. Classification (NCBI taxonomy): domain Bacteria; kingdom Bacillati; phylum Cyanobacteriota; class Cyanophyceae; order Nostocales; family Nostocaceae; genus Nostoc; species Nostoc sp. CALU 546. The sequence continues at coordinate 74,343 of NZ_JAWJTF010000026.1, read as the reverse complement.
GTATAGAAGTAAAACGTTCATATGTGATGCTTATAAACCTTGATTTTTGTTACTGGTTTACTTCATATAAAACTAAACCAGTCATCAGAACACATTTAGAGGAGCTTCTGTATCCAGTAGCTATAATCTCTACTATGACTTATTTAGTCAGCACTCAGCACTGAGTCTGGTAAAGGATTTCGCCGGAAATAACAGGACTTGTGTCACGCTTCTTGTATCCTGCCTCCTTCAAGACTTGGCAAATTGGCTATTTTGAGAAAATTAACTGTGTTATTTTCAATACTATACAAGGTGTATTTGCACTTTCAAGCTATTTAGACGGGCTGCAACCCGTCTTTATTTATGAAGAAGGGGAAGGGGGAAAGGGGAATGGGGAAAGGTAAAAACCTCGCCCGAAGTAAAGCGAAATAATCCAAATTTTATGGGGAAGGTAAAAAGCGAGACCAATTGTGGGCGACAATCATCATCCCTTTCCCCTTTCCCCTTTAACCTTTTCCCTTTTATTGCGATCGCAGATATCTATACATAGAGATACGTCTCTCCAATCCTCTACTTCTTTCCTCCTGCCTTCTGCCTCCTTTGTAATAATAATAGTTAGTTAAACAAGCAGAGATGTAGCTAAGTATGGATAACTTCCCTCAAACCAATTCTAGCTACCCTGTTGGGGGTGGTTTACCTGTGATTCAATATTGGGCAGAAAAAACTCTCTCACCACAAGGATTAAAATTATGGCAAACTCTCAATCATAAAAGTGCGTGTTTATCCTGTGCTTGGGGTACGGGTGGGCAAAAAGGGGGGTTTGTTAATGAAGCGGGAGAATATTTACAACGCTGTGCTAAAAGTGTAGAAGCGATCGCTGCGGAATTGCAACCAGGAATTAAACAAGATTTTTTCTCAGCAAATAGCATCAGTGAATTACAAAAACTGACTTCTCAAGAATGCGATCGCTTGGGTAGATTAAGTTATCCTCTCATTCTCAGATCAGGTTCATCCTATTATCAACGTATAAGCTGGGAAGAAGTTTATGACATCGCGACACAAGCCTTTAATTTACCACCAGCACGAATTGCTAGTTATAGTTCTGGACGTTCATCTAATGAAGCTGCCTATTTACTACAATTATTAGTGCGATCGCTAGGTAGTAATAATCTAGCAGACTGTTCAGATTTGTGTCACGCACCCTCAACAGTGGGGTTAAAAAAAGTTTTCGGCTCAGGTACATCAATGGTAAGCTTAGAGAGCCTGGAACATAGTGATTGTATCGTTTTAATTGGTTCCAACGCACCTGCAAATCATCCCCGATTGATGAACGAATTGATAAAATTGCGGGAAAGAGGCGGGAAAGTAATTATTATTAATCCCCAAATTGAAATAGGTTTAGTTAAATTTGCATCTCCTGCATTTCCCATCAAATCTTTACTCACAGGAGGTTCAGATATATCTTCTTTATATTTACAACCAATTCCTGGTAGTGATGTTGCATTATTTGTAGGTTTGCAAAAATCCCTAATTGAACAGAACTTGATTAAAACAGAATATCTACAATCTTATACACAAGATTGGCAAAAAGTTATAGATTACGCTAACAATACATCGTGGGATGATATCACTAATACCTGTGGTTTATCCCAAGAAGAAATCACAGCAACAGCTTATATAATTGGAAAATCAGCGCGTGTAATTTTTGCCTGGGCAATGGGGATAACTCAACATGCTAACGGTGTAGATAATGTTTTTAGTATTGCTAATACAGCATTAATTACAGGGAACGCTGGTAAAATTGGTGCTGGAACAATGCCCATTCGAGGACATTCCAATGTGCAAGGATTTGGTTCAATGGGTGTCACTATAAACTTGCGGGAAGAAATCAAACAAGCACTATCTGAACTATTAGGAAAACCTCTCAATGAAACTCCTGGCTATCATACCCGTGACTTAATAACAGCGGCAGAATTAGGAAAGATAGATACACTATTTTGTTTAGGGGGAAATTTATATGCAGCTAATCCAGACTTACAGCAAGCAAAACAAGCATTGTCGCAAATAGAAACCATTTTTTATGTATCTACTAAACCGAACTTAGGACACTTTCACGGATTAGCCAAACAGCAAACTTTAATACTACCTGTCTTCAACCGCTTTGAAAATCCTCATAAAACAACAACTGAATCAGGTAATAACTTTGTACGGTTAAATAACGAAGGTAAAAGTCATTTACAAGCACCTGATGCTGATCTGATTTCAGAAATAGAATTAATTACAGAAATTGCTCATCGGTTACATGGTAAAACACCGATAGATTGGCGGAAGCTGCAAGATACAGTTTATGTAAGAAAATTAATTGCTAAAACCATTCCTGGCTATGAAAAAGTTGGCATAATTGACCAAGACAAACAGGAATTTATCATTGAAGGACGGATTTTAGATGAACCTAAATTTCCTACCTCTGATGGCAAAGCACAGATGTTTGTCACACCTTTACCACAATTATCGCTACCTTCTAAACAAACATTTGGTGTGACAGAAAATCAGCCAGGAATTGTGGTAATTTTAGGAACAGGACGCAGTTATGGTCAACATAATACTGTAGTTTATCGCAATGAAGATAAATATCGAGGAATGCCCCATCGTCACTGTATTTTAATGAATTCTCTAGATGTAAAAAAAGCGGGATTCCATGAACATCAGCGAATAAGAGTGAAAGGAGATAGGGGAGAATTAGACAATATTGAAATTATTTGTGGAGCAATCCTTGAAGGTGTAGCTTTTATGTTTTATCCTGAAGCTAATATTTTATTTCAAGCAAAAATTGACCCGCAAAGTAGCACACCTGCTTATAAAAGAGTTCCGGTTTGTGTTTATAAATCCCCGATCTGACTTTTACAATTATGTCTTATATTTAAAAATTTAAAAAACGGTAGATTGCTAATTGTTCTACCGTTTTTTATGTATGTTTTATGTGGTACTCAAAAGTCAAGTGATATTTTTGCTTGCTTTCATATGAAAGTGAATTTTGAGTATTTATTTTTCCACAGGTGTTAGTTTTAAAGGATACAATGGCTCAGATCCATTTAATTGCCAAATTCTAAATACCAATACAGCTGCTACAGTTAGCCATACACAAGAAAATGATAAAGTCATTCCCGCTAAAGGATTAGTTTGCCAATAAATTGCCGTCACCACTACAGCAGATAACCAAGGGCCTAAAATAACCACAGGAACAGCAGCACCTAATCTCCGTTCTACAGTAAAAATCGTATTCCAAGTATCCCCCAAAGCCAGATGCACCACAAACAAAATTAAAGGCAACACAAAAAACTGGTGATTCATTTGCTGCCAAACTAATACAGAAGAAATTACCCGTAAAACGGCAATTATCATCCAAACTATGGGAAATACTAAAGGTGGAGGCGACCATCTTGGTCTGATCACCTGGTCATAAGTCTGACGAGAACGGGTATTATCTAAAAGAGAAAAAATTCGTGATCGGATACTTAATAGAGCAAAAAATAATCCGGTTAATAAAGTACTAAACCAATTGGGAAAAGAAGAATTGGTATCAATCAACATTACTATTTTTTCTATTCCCAGCAACACGAGAAGCATGACTACTATTTGTAAGATAGTCCCTAGTGTATAAACTAAAACTGCTCTAACATCTAGTTCTTGTGTAGTAGCTATTGATGTATTTGGAGACTGTTGTTGATTAAGAGTTTTTACCCCCATCACTGCATTGACAAATTGTTCAACTATTCCACTATTATTGGATTTATTCATAATTAAGAGATTGTACTTAGCTTGCAATTAGTAGTAATAAGTCATTATATGATAGTCTAATGGTTCAAAATAATTTTTATAGTATCTTTTAATATCAGAGTTTATAAGTTGCAAATCTAATGTACAGTCTTTCGTAAGTGATATTGAGGAAAAAACGTGGAATTTCAGAAGTTATTGTATATTTTTACTCTAGTAAAGATTGCTACGTTCGCTCTGAGTGTACCTGTATTTGCTCAAATCACACAGACTCCCTCCAATTCTTCACAATCGAGTTGTCGTGCAACTAAAGTAGATACTCCAATTTTCAAAGAACCTTCAACATCATCCAACGCTATCAGAATATTGTCGGCAAAAACAAAGATTGCTTTGGCATATATACCAGCTAGTGGAGATAGATTTGTCAGAATTCAATCTCCGACTTCAGGGTTTATTCAAACTGCTGTGCTGAGATTTTGTCAGACGAATAACAACGCTCAAAACCTGTCGAGTAAACCTACTATTGGCAGTGAATGCCGGCAACTTGTACAACCTCAAACTCTACGTCTCCAACCAAGTACAAAAGGAGCCTATATTGCAACACTTTCTCCAAACACAATTGTGTTTGTGAACTTGCTTACAGGTAATGTAGTTAAGTCATACAAAGCTGAAAATTACATCTGGGTTGAAATCGACCTTGCCAGAAGTTTCCCTGGAGAGTTATCCGGTAATGGTTGGATAGCCAATACTGACTTGGTAAATACTCCTGGATTAAGCAGTCTGACTTATTGTAGTTAGTAGTCAAACACCTTGATTTTCCTCATCGTAGTGGTGCAGCCAATGTTGCTGATTATAAGCTAATGGGTAAACCAGCAACACGAGAAAACTGTATTAATTTCTGGCAGGATAAAAGCTTTTGCTTACTTATTAGGGTTGTAGACAAGGATAAGTGCCAGTGCGTTGGTGCAACCCGCCGTAGGCATCTCTGTTATTGTAGACTACGTTAACGAAATATAATCCACTATTTTTATGAGAGCGATGCCTAGGGTGGATAAAGTGCGTAGGCGTAGCCCGTCGTAGACATCGCTGATTAGAAACGTTAACCGACGAAATATGAACAACGAGTTTAGCATTGAATTGCTTTTACCCCACACCTGCAATCACCTGCCCAATATCTTGAGGGGTTGCACCTGTTGCTAACATTGCCCGGATCAACAATTCAATTGATACTGAATCATCGCCATTTTCAGCTTTAGCAATGCGAGGTTGGCTAGAACTAATCTTAGCAGCGAGTTCACTTTGAGTCATCAGTTTTTGCCGACGCTCCTTCAAGTTTTGGCTGAGAGCTAGCTTAATTTCAACCAAGATAGTTTCTTCGGGCGTTAACTCCAAAAAATCTGAAACTGTGCCAATTTTCCAGCCTTTAGATTCCAAACGTTCTCTCTTTGCTTGATCCATTACATTACTCCTGTTGATCGTTATCGTATTTGTTCAGACGGTTTTTGCAAATCTCAATTACCTTTTTGGATGTTGTTCTCGTTGTTTTATTATCGATATAATATACCGATTAAAGGGAACTTTATGCTTAGAGCGATACCTACAGTGATCGCACTCTTCGCACTAAACGGATATAGCTTTACTTGATCCCAATACTTGAGATAAGGTGAAATACTTGTGAATTCAATAGTCCTAGAACTACAAAGAGATGCCCTCAACCCTTCTATTTCTGTCCTAATTCTTCTCCGTAAGCTTATGTTAACGATGAAACTACTCCAAGTTTCAAGCGTTGTGTCGCTGGTGCGCTCCAAGCAAGTGGTGAAACAGCAATTGACGAGTTTATCTTAGAGAATAAGTATCTTAAAGTTGTCAAAGCGGCTATCAAGGGTTGGTTGCAGCCAGGTAGTTGAGTGCGATCGCTTTTCGTCTACGCTACGTTAACGAAACATAACGCATCATTTTGATGAGAGTAATACCTACGGCGGGTGGAGCGATCGCTTTATTCAGCAATTGTGCCTCACAGATAATCACTTCTCAATAACTTGTAAAATTTAAACAGCGAATAATTCCTCTATTCTTATGAATGTAAAACTTCAGACCGACGAAGATAAGCTCCAGGCAAGCACGAGTATAAACATAAATAAAGAAACAGAAAACGAAAAAGTTCTATGTCCTCATTGTCAGCGCACTGCTACGAACGGTATTAAATGTAAAGGTATTTGTGTGGCTGATAATGACTATTAAGGTATAAAATCTATCGCTATTGAACCATTGCCGTCATTACAAAAAATCGGTAGCATGAAGGTATAACTAAAGTTATACCAATCTATGAAAACAGCTATTTCTATCCCCGATCCTCTCTTTGCGGCTGCTGAAGAATTTGCAAAACGCATGGGGTTATCCCGTAGTCAGCTTTATGCTGTAGCACTTCAAGAATATTTACAATCGCATAAACCGGATCAAATTACTCAACAGTTAGATGCCGTATATGCTGATGAAGACAGTAGTCTTGATCCATTGTTTGTAAAGCTACAAGCCCATACGATATCTGAGGAAAATTGGTGATGCAGCGAGGGGAAATTTGGTGGGCAGACCTGCCAACGCCTGTTGCTTCCGAACCAGGATATCGTAGACCCGTTCTGATCGTTCAGTCTGATGAGTTTAATCGTAGCCGAATTCGGACTGTGATTGCTGTTGTACTCACAACTAATCTGCGACTGGCTGAAGCTCCAGGTAACATTTTGGTGACAACAGATGAAACTGGTTTACCCCAAGACTCGGTTGTGAATGTTTCTCAGGTAATTACTGTGGATAAGTCGTTTTTGATGGAGTGGGTGGGACAGATAGGCGATCGCCTAATGGTGCTTGTTGATGAAGGTCTTCGTTTAGTGCTTGCGCTATAGGTCTTGAGTTATGCCAGCAAGATAACAAGTTGATCGAGCGGACGGTTGAGATATCTGGGTGGTGTTGATAGCGATCGGTGCGATCGCACTAAACAAGAATTAATTCTAGAAAGTTTTGACATGAATTATTATAATCCTCAACAAAAGTTAAAAAATCGGATTAATAATCAAATTCTGGATCATCCTTTTGCAGACTATTGGGATATTTTTATTCTTAAACATCAACATCCAATTAATATTACTCTACACATTCTAGGAATATTCTTTTTTTACAGTTTACTTTTTTCTACTTGGAAGTTGCAAAATTTTTGGTTGCTCTTGGGCTTACCGTTAACTCAATTGGTGGGATTAACCGGACATTTTTTATTTGAGCGTAGCCATATTGATTTACAAGATGCTGTATTTTCTTGGCGGGCTTCTTATTGTTTAGGTAAAATGTTATTTAGAATTTTGACTGGTAAATATCGAGATGATATTCGCCAACGACAAGAAATATTAAATAATTATCTATCAAATAATTATGCAAATATTCAATAATTGGAATGTAATTGCTCAGGGTTGGTATATTGCCTGTCCTAGCCATGAAATACCTAAAAAAACGGCAAAATCTGTAGAATTATGCGGTCAAAAAATTGCAATTTTTAGAGGTGAAGATGGGCAAGTACGGGCTTTGGATGCTTACTGCCCTCATTTGGGGACAGATTTAGGAATTGGGAAGGTTGACGGTAATTGGATTCGTTGTGCATTTCATCATTGGGCATTTGATGAAACAGGGATTTGTCAAAATATTCCCTGTCAATCAGAAATTCCTAACCAAGCTAAATTACAAGCTTATGCAACAGAAGAAAAGTATGGATTTATCTGGATTTATCCAGATACTAAAGCACCAGAGGGAGTGGCTGATTTTGATGATTTGAAGGGAAAAGAAATTGTTGCACAAGCTGATATTGCATTTGAAAGAAGTTGCCACCATCATATTTGTATGATGAATGGGATTGATGCTCAACATTTAAAAACAATTCATCATTTAGATATCAAAATGGATCTATCCCTACATCGCAGCGAATTAGGGACGCAAATCGACTTTACAATGCGGGGACAATTCCCCAAAACTACCTTTCGAGAAAAGTTAGGTCAAAGATTTCTTGGTTCTTCATATCAGTATTCAATGCGTTATGCTCATGGCTGCATTGGCTTGTTAACAATGATGAAAGATGTTAGGCTTTTTCCACCACTGTTTATGATATATGCTTACACTCCGATTGCACCTGGAAAAACGAGAATTCAACCGATTTATGTAACTGAAAAACGTAAAGGTATTGTGGGATATTTGCTGAGTCCGTTTTTGTTATTCTGTACTCGCTTGGCTTACTATATGCTCAGAGATGAGGATGGCAAGATTTACGACAATATTCGCTTTAATCCGAAGTTGCTTCTTAGTATCGATCGACCATTAGCTGAATATATGGAGTATGTGAACCAGCTAAAACCGTCTCGATGGTCAAAAAATAGGAGTATAGAATAGTAGCTTGGATTAGCGATCGCGTAACCCAACAAAAGTTTTGGTAATGTTGCGTTTTGTTTCTCAATCTAAATACATCTTAATTATTTTGTAGAGTGGGCGATTTCCATCAACTCTATATTGAGAAGGTGCAAGATGTGAATATAGAATTGTAGTATAAATAACCATTTTGGAATCTGTCACACCATACCGTAATTTTACTAAGTTGGTCGATAAAGTGTTAAATAAACACATCTTACCAATCAAGTTTAGGTAATTGCCGAATAATGAAGAGTTTGCTGATTCCTGTTGAAAATTTGCAACCAAGCGATCGCACCGCTATGTATGCGTTGCTGCAAAATCACTTTAAAGGTATAACCTGGGATGGGTTTCTAGTCGATTTAGAGCGCAAAAACTGGGTTTTGTTATTGAGAGATGAAACATCCAACGCACTCAAGGGATTTTCAACTTTGATGTTATGCCAAAAGACTTTTTTGGGAGAAAAAATTAGTGTAGTGTATTCTGGCGACACTATTGTTGATCCTAGTGCTTGGTCGAGTACAACACTACCACGAAGTTGGATTGCTGCCATCAATTTTCTGCGTCAAAATTATGCAGAAAATAAACTTTACTGGCTGCTAATTTGCTCTGGTTTTCGCACTTATCGTTTTCTCCCTACTTTTTGGCAAGATTTCTACCCCCGTTATGATGTCACAACACCTACTGATGTTAAGCATTTAATGGGTAATTTGGCACAGGAATATTATGGTAGCTTATATCAAGAAGCAAGTGGTATTGTCCGATTTCCGCATCCCCAAATTTTACGGGAAGGGTTGATTGAAATTCCATCAGGACGACAAACTAATCCCCATATCCAATTTTTTGAGGCAAAAAATCCCGATTATCGGTTAGGGGATGAATTAGTTTGTTTAACTGAAATTAATTATGACAATCTCACTCGTTCTGGACAACGGATGTGGAAGTCAGAATCATCTTTAAAATTTGTGCAAGATTGTGTTCTTGTTTAACTGTTATGTCATCTACTAACCCACACTTAAACTTTAATAACCCAACACAATTTATAGAGGGATGGTACTGGACATTACCATCAAAAAAATTAAAGCTTGGCAAAGTAAAAGCTATAACTTTGCTAGGTAGAAATCTGGCAATTTATCGGGGAGTTAGTGGCCAGGTAGTAGCTATAGATGCTTATTGTCCACACATGGGCGCTCATTTAGCAGAAGGTAAGGTAGAAGATGATGGAATTCGCTGCTTTTTTCATAATTGGAAGTATGATAGTCGCGGAATTTGTGTAGATGTTCCTTCTCTGGGAAAACCGCTACCTGTGTGTATTAAAACTTGGCATACGGCAGAAAAGTACGGCATGATTTGGGTTTGGGTGGGAGAAGAAAAGCCAAGTTCACTGCCTTTTGTACCAGAGTTAGAACAGGCAGATTGCGATTATATATTGGGAACTCGATTTGTCAAAAACTGTCATCCCAATGTCTTACTAATTAATGCGATTGATGCTCACCATTTCAATACAGTACACAATCTGCCCTTAGAGATTGTATTTGATTCTCAAAACCTCAACCCTAACGCTATTAGCTTCAGCAACACTACACGAGGAGGTGATGATTCTTGGTTAATTCGCCTGATTCGTCCTTTATATCGCAACGAAGTTACTTATAGTATGTGTTACTGGTATGGCAGCACTGGAACTGTGACGCTAGGCCCGGATTTTCTGCATTTCTACATTATATTTACACTGCGAATGATCGAAGGTGGGAAAACTGAAGGGCAAACAATTCTTGTGACTCCTAAGCGTTCGGGATTTTGGGGATGGGTTTTAAATCGTGGTTTGTTATGGTTAACTCAGCAAGTTGGTAATTACTTTGCTAAAGGGGATACGCAGGTATTTCAGACAATTCAGTTTGATTTGAAAACTCCTACTAAAGCAGATAAATCTATTCTGCAATTTATTCAGCACGTTAATCATCAGAAAGCTTTAACCTGGGGAACTTGGGAAAGTGTTAATCATCCAAATATTCAAACTCCATCAGAGGATGTTTGTAAAGTGTCGTATAGCACATCAAATTGTGACATTACCCCACCCTAACCCTCCCCTTGTAAAGAGGAGGGGACTAGATTTCCAGTTTCCCCCCTTTATAAGGGGACGGGACTAGATTTCCAGTTTCCCCCCTTTATAAGGGGGGATTAAGGGGGGTATTAGATGCTTTCGGTAACAAATATAGCTTTTAAAAAGTCTTCTCAAATTCTAATCATGAATTCACTTTAATTGAACAGGAAAAATATGGATTTTAAAGATAAAATTGTCGGTTTTGATCTACCACACACAGATTATGATGACCGTTTGCGACGGATATTAACAGCAGCGTTACCCAATCAGAATAATTCTGCTAATTACCCACAATTAAATTATTGGGATACGGAATTTTTCAATTTACATCAAGTGAAAGTTTTTCAACAATCTAATATTAATGAACAATCAGCTATTTTGGAACTTGCCAACCGCAGCCTGTTAGAAGAATCATATTTCATTGAAAAAGCAGGTGTTGGCTACATGGCAAAAATGGTATTGTTTGCAGAAACAGTTGAAGAGCGAATGCTTTATGGATTGTTTACGGCTGATGAAGCTAGCCACCTTCACCAAATTAGCCATTTTTTACCAGCAATGGAAGTAACTAGTACGGACGATCCGTTTTTGCGCTTATTATCAGAAGTGGTTGAAAGTGCAGATAAAACAGTTTTGTTGTTTGTGCTTCAAGTGGTTTTAGAAGGATGGGGTTTAAGCCATTATCGGCGTTTAGCAAAGGAATGCCGCTATCCAGTTTTAGCAGAACTTTTTTCCAGTTTTTTACAATCTGAATCCCGTCATCACGCCACGGGAACCACCTTGTTTAATCAAATTACTGTTTCAGCATTGAGTCAAACAACAATTCTTGATGTATTGGAACAGTTTTTGTTTATGGTACAGGTGGGACCACAAAGTGTACTTGCAGCAGTTGAACAAGTGAAAGGACATCTGACGCGATCGCAAAAAATCCAAATTCTAGAAGAACTAGATACTGAAACCCACAGTGGAACGCGATTACAAATATTGCGATCGCTCATGGGGATAAAATCAGCCCAGTCTATCCTGCAAAACTTAGAAGAACGCGGAGCCTTTGAACCACTCCTCGCCCATCAATGTGTGTAATAAATATCAATCTTATCTCTGCATGAAATAAAAACGGATATGGAAAAAACTATTCATCGCAAATTACAAATCAACCACACCCGCAACAAACAGCAAGATCATACTGCTTTAATGGATGAAGCTGTCACCAAGTTTCGCTATGAAGATTGTCAAAACGAGTATTGGAACCCAGAGGAATTTTCCCTGCTATATGGTACACCTTTATGGGAACAGTCCAGCCAACATCAGCGTATAATTTTGAACCAACTTTACTGGGTAGCTTACTACTCACAAATTGTTTCTGCTGAAATTGCCACTATCTTTTTCAATCAAACCAGTGCAGCCGGACTTTACGCTCAAGAGGATTTTCGCTTAATCTGCGATACATTAGATTTGGAATCCGCCCAAGAGCGATCGCACATTAACGCCTTCCGCACAATTGCCAAACAGGTTGAACAAGCGTTGTTTGGGGAACTGATCTTTACCTACCCCATGCGCGGCCCCTTTACAGAAACGATGGTTTATGCTGATACCAATGCTCTAAAAACTTGGTGGAAAAAAATTCAACTTCAATATTTTGGGCTAATTTCTGCAAATAATACTTTTTTGGCTTGTCAGTATTTTACAGTCCGGGGAGTGCGGACACTAAACGGCAAGTTAATACAGCACAAACTCAGCAATTATTATCAAAAACATCCCCATCCCGAAGCTGCTCCAATTCCTGCTAAAGTCTCCTATTATCACTTCATGGATGAAAGTTTTCACTTCAATAGTTCGACAATTATATCTCACGATATTGTCACTTGTCTTAAGCCACCGACTGCATTTGAGCGACTCGTGGCTAATTTAGGATTATGGGGATGTCAGCGCGATCATTTACATTTTTCGGCTGCAATCAACGGAATTTTTTGGTACGATCCGGCGCTGTATAGTAAGATTTATCGGGTGTTGCGATCGCCAATTTTTGAGATGAGTGACAAAGATGCTAAAGAAATGATGCGGCGTTGTTTTACCGAGGAGTCGGAAGGCTTGCAGCGCAGTTTTTCAACTCATCAGGAGGCGATGAAGTCTTATCAGGTGTATGTGGAAAAACTCGATTATCTTTGGCAACGTAATCGGGATATGTCACTGATGGGAACTAATTCAATTTCTCGATATTTGGCAACTCAAAGAAGGGCTTTTCAAGGCTTAAAACACCAAGAGGATTTGTTTTTAAATCACGCAGAGACACAGAGGCGCAGAGAGGAATGGAAGAGTGTTGTTTAGGTAAAATTGTTGCGTATTATGGCTGACTTCTGTAAGATATCCTTTCCAGGAAGTGATTTTATTCCGATCGCTCTGGAATGTCATCAAAGTTTGTCTGAACATCTCACGATTCAGAATTCACCTGTTTTATTTGGTTGTCGGACTGGTATTTGTGGCACTTGTTTGGTTGAGGTTATTGGTGATATTCCTCCTCCTCAACCTGATGAACAGGAGATGTTGGAGACGTTAGCAGCTAATTATCCTCATGCACGGTTAGCTTGTCAGGTTGATGTTACAGGTAATGTTGAAATTCGTAGGATTTAGATGGTGATTTAAAAACAACTAAAAGAGCAAGTATGGATTGGTTAAAGCGCGTCGCAGAAATTCGTAAAACTTGTAACGTGCCAGCACCAGCCCGAAATGTTGCTATTGCTAGAGTCTGGATAGATGAGACATTTTCCGAGCTATTCGCCTTTAGTGGTAAGCTGTTGCGAGAGGGAGCGGTTGATGTACCCACTCAACCAATGTTTAAAACCTTTGAAGTTACCGGACACCGAAGAGACTTAGACTCAGAGTACAAAATATTAGAAGCGATTGCCGAAAAATATACAAATAATAGAGAAGTAAAGGGTAAGATTGAGTTATTCACCGAAAGAGAGCCATGTGATTCGTGTGAGTATGTCATTAAGCAGTTTAGGCAAGCTTTCCCGAACATTCAGCTAAATGTACATCACGGAAACATTGCGTAAAGGAGTCGGTATAAATGTCAATTCGCAATTTACCCGAAGCACTTCAGCTTATTTTTAACGAAAATCAGCTTTCGCCATGTTCAGATTTAGAAATAATTCAATTTGAACAACAACAAGGTATTACTTTGCCCAGTAATTATAAAGACTTTCTCAAGATGATGGGGCATGGTGCAGGTAAGTTTTTGCGTGGTTCTGATTGCTTTTACAAACATTTACCGCAAATTCAAGAATGGGCTAAAGAACTTCTGGTAGAAAATGATTTTCCTGAAGCTTTGCCTGAAGATGCTTTTGTATTTTTTATGCACCAGGGTTATCAGTTTAGCTTTTTCAGGCTTTCAGAAGGTGATAACCCACCAACTTACTCATATTGCGAAGGACAGGAAGAGTCTTATTTTGTCAAAAGTCATGATACGTTTAGTGACTTTATAGCGGTGGAAATCGACCTTTATTTAAAGTCTTCAATGTCTCTAACGAGTTAGATATTTAGCACATGAAATTGACAATTATCTTTCTCTCTATCCAATATCGCACTTGTAAATTTCTCGAAATGTCGGTTTTTTTAGCGTCAACCTAACTTACTCGCTTTTATCTTCAGGTACTCGTATTTGTTCAAGTGGTTTTAGTGTGGCAGCCGAATTAGCCATTTGTAACCATGCAAGTTCTTTTAACGCATTTGAATTAGGTATTAGTGTTTGTTCGATTGCTTTTTGCATTAATAAATTAGGTATTAATGCCTGTCCAATTAATTTCTGCATATCTGAATAATTAATTTGTAACTGTGCAAGTCTTTTTAGCGCGTCTGAATTAGGGATTAGTGCCTGTCCAATTAATTTCTGCACATCTGAATAATTAATTTGTAAGTGTGTAAGTCTTTTTAGCGCATCCGAATTAGGTATTAGTGTCTCTTCAATTGCTTGCTCAATAACCTTATCATTTTGTTCATCAATCAAGTCAGTATCAGCAATTGCATTTGTTTCTTCGATTGATCTTAGATCAATCTCAACCATCAATTCCTTTTTAGCCATTTCAAGAAACCGTTGAGTTCGATACATCCAAAAAGGCTGTTTCACATATTCCTGAAATTCGCGTCTTAGTTCTATATGTGGAGCAACTATTTCTCCATTTTTCTTTATCCACCAGTCTGGCTTTTTCTCTCCTGTGACAAAAACAATTGGTAAAGACTCTCTTTTAGCAAAATCTAATATTTGTTTCCAAAGAATGAAGTCTCCATATTTCCGTTCATCTGCTTTGTCTTTACCATCCGAAAAACCAGGAGGTTGTGATTTTTTGTACCTATCGTCAGCTTCTTTATACAGGATCTGCAAACTTTGCTCATCGTAGGGTTCTCCCACTTTTGAATCAAATATTGAGAGAAGATGTTCCAAAATTCTGTCATTGTCTGAATCAAACGGAAAATGAGCATTGGCAAGCTCATTTATCTTTTCTCGAAAAACCTTCTCTACCTCATCCACTGCATCAAGATAATTTTTTTGCTTATCAAATAAATTCTCCACTTCAGCAGCTACAATCTTTCCTGCTTGGTTAAGATGACCTCGGAGACTGTTAAATTTTTGTTGTTCAGATTTCCATTTTTCAAGTGCTGATAAAGCTTTCTTAAAAGATGCTGCCTCCGAGTCAATTATTTCTTCTCGCTGTCTCAAAAACTCGTCAGCTACTTGATAAGGCAACCAAATTCTATTTTGAAGATGTTCCAGTATTTTAAGAAAATCCTCTACGGTAAGACGCGATACCCGATATAAATCAAGGAGAAAATTTGTATCAAAGACAAAAGTGGCATTTTTCCACAGCTTTGAAAAATCAGCCTCAGATGGAGAAAGTCTCCAGGAAAATAAGTTTCTCATGTACAAAGGATTAGATTAGGAATTTTAATATTATTCAATGTCAAAAGCTGAATATCTTGCATCAGTAGATTCACTTAAAGGTAATTAAATTATGTGGCTTGATATTTCTGTACCTTTTGCAATCCCTCGCAGTCGGGACAAGTTACCCTTTTTCAATTCAGAACTAGTTTCTTGCTGTAGCGATTCCAAAAGGATTTGTACTAATGTCCAGCCGCTAATTGGTAACTCTAATACCTGCTTTTGCAATTGTTGTAATGTCACGCTCGTTTTCCCATCTCAGGTTATCTCATTCTTAATTGTAAATTAGCTCTTTTGGAATTCGATATATACAGCAATGCAGTTCTATTCAAGACATTGCCATAATTTAAATACGATCGCTCCCACCCACCATGCAATTTGCAGATTTCTGGTACATTGTCGCACTCAGCGAACAGTTACAACCTAACAAGGTATTACCACGCACCGTTTTAGGAGAATGGTTAGCGATATTTCGCGGTGAAGATGGACAAGCCGTAGCTTTGCGCGATCGCTGTTTACACCGCAATAGCCGTCTATCATCAGGTAAAATCTGTGATGGTGCTTTACAATGTCCCTATCATGGTTGGGTATATGACGGCGTTGGAAACGTGATTGCTGTTCCAGCCGAAGGAGATGATTTCAAACCTTCCCCACAGCGTCGAGCCAAGTGTTACGCTACCAAAGAACAGGATGGCTATGTTTATGTGCGGTTAGCCGATACCCCAAGTGTTGATCTTGAACCCTTTTCTATGCCTCACTACGGACAAACAGGATGGGAGACGGTGCGGGTAATTAACCGTTTTGCTAACAATGTTACTAATTGTGCGGAGAACTTTATTGATATTCCCCATACGGCTTTTGTTCATCCTGGTGTTTTCCGTACTTCTCGCCAACAAAAGTTAGAGATGACTGTTGAACGGTGGAATGGTTCGGTTTTGGTGGAGTATCGCAACGAAAATAGTAATTTGGGATGGTACAGCCGTTTTCTGAATTTGCAGAATGCAGAGATTAAACATAGCGATCGCTTTTATATGCCAAATATTACCTCTGTAGAGTATAAAATGGCACATAATCGGTATTTATTTATTACCAGTCAATCTATTCCAGAAAATGATAATTCAACTCTGGTTTACACCGATGTTACCTACAACTATGGTATTTGGAATAAATTAGCACGTCCCTTTGTGCGGTGGACTGCTCAACATATTATCCGCCAAGACGTGGAAATTTTGGGTATTCAGGGAGAAGCGATCGCTAAATACGGGACACAATTTTATAATACGCCTGCGGACACAATTCATATATTTGTAGAGTCAATTATGGCAGCTATATCTCGTGGAGAAGATCCGCGTTTATTGCCAAATCAATCAGTAAAAGTTACATTTTGGGTTTGAAAATAATTCGTAATTACCCCCCTTAATCCCCCCTTGTAAAGGGGGGAGATTGGAAAATCCAGTTCCCTCCCCTTAGAAAGGGGAGATTGGAAAATCCAGTTCCCTCCCCTTAGAAAGGGGAGATTGGAAAATCCAGTTCCCTCCCCTTTATAAGGGGAGGGTTAGGGTGGGGTAAAACCCATGTTTAAAATCAGTGTGAGCAATCAGAAGTGGAAATACAAAACTTTGCACAACTACTAATTTTTGCTGCTTTTATCGGATTAGTTGGTTGGACTCTTAGCAATCAGCTTGGACGAACTCAAATCAAAGTTAAAAGTCGTGAAGATTGGTTGCTAGATGGTACAGGATTAACGATTCAAGGAATTTTAATTCCCTTACTACAAGCTACTTTAGTTTATGGGCTTTATCAATATTTACTACCGACTCAACAAGGATATTTAAAGGTATCATTAGTTCCGGCTTTTATTATCAGTTTTGTTGTAGTTGATTATTTTTATTATTGGAATCATCGTTTATTACATACTAAATTGTTGTGGAAAGTTCATCAAGTTCATCATACTGTTACTCAGATGGATGTATTAGGAACTTCTCGCAACACACTTTGGACAAGCTTGTTAATTATATATTTATGGATACACACTTTATTTGTATATCTGTTAGCCGATCCCAGAGGTTATTTACTTGGAGTCAGTCTAACTTCTGCCTTAGATTTATGGCGACATAGCCGTTTAATCATTCCTGCAAATACCAGGCTATATCAACTTTTATCTACTTGGTTAATCTTACCACAGGATCATGCTTGGCATCATTGCCGCGAAATCCACAATTATAACTATGGGGCTAATCTGAAAATTTGGGATAAGTTACATGGAACATATTATGAAAGCGAAAAATTGCCATCTATAATTGGAATTTCTAGCTCATTAAACTTGTTCCAAAAACTTTTATTCCCATTTTCATGACAGTTATCAGCAAAATACTTTCGTTTTTCCCTACGTTTATATTATTGCTAACTGGTGCAGCAATAATCTACCTTGCCTATTCGCCCAACATTTTCAGCATTCTCGCAGTGTTTTTTTCTATTTATGGGCTACCAGTGCTAGTTTACCGCTTGCATGAATGGGTTTATCCTGTGCGCGAGGGTATTAGTTATCTACTAGGTGAAGAATATAATCCCTGGTGGGGTAGTCATCAAATCCAGGTAATTTATATTGCAATTCCGGTGTTGGAAGCAGTGCTGCGACTGATTCCGGGGGTGTTTTCGTGTTGGTTGCGATTGTGGGGTGCTAAAGTGGGGCGAGATGTATACTGGACAACAAGATTGGAGATTGCCGATCGCAGTTTATTAGAAATTGGCGATCGCGTCGTTGTCGGGCATGGTGTCGGTATCTATTGCCACATCATTAAACCCCGCAAGCAAAATTTAATGCTGTATGTTAAAAAAGTCCAAATTGGCAGCAATGTTTTTGTGGGAGCCGGATCTAATCTTGCTCCCGGTGTAGTCGTTGCTGATGGTTCTTATTTACCAGCAGCTACCAAGCTTTATCCTAATCAAAAGGTGCAATAATGCGTCCGATTATTCAGCTTTTTGGGCAAATTCTCGCGCCAACTGCGAAGCAATTTTATCGAGCTTTGGATAAGCCAGAGTTAATGCAGACATCTGTACAAAGGGAAATTTGCGATCGCCTAATCAAAAGTGAGTATGGCAAAACTTTGGGTATCCATTCTATAGACGATTGGCAGCGCGTACCAATTGTAGATTATGATGCACTCGAACCCTACTTAAATCAAAAATCTAAACAAATTCCTCTCACTCCCGAACCAATTTTGTTCTATGAAAAAACCTCTGGTAGTAGTGGGGCGGTAAAATGGATTCCTTATACTCAATCTTTGCGGCGATCG
Organism: Nostoc sp. CALU 546; assembly: GCF_048836525.1. Lineage (NCBI taxonomy): Bacteria > Bacillati > Cyanobacteriota > Cyanophyceae > Nostocales > Nostocaceae > Nostoc > Nostoc sp. CALU 546. The sequence continues at coordinate 55,820 of NZ_JAWJTF010000026.1, read as the reverse complement.
TTTAATCAAATGTTTTGCGTCTGGGCGCATGATTTGATTGTACATGGCCCGAAATTTTCCACAGGCAAGCTTTATGCTTGTATCTCGCCGCAATTAAATGTAGGTGATAGCCAAACTTTACAAGATGATTTAGATTACTTAGACGGCTGGTTACGTTGGTTTTTGCGTCCTTGGTTGGTGATGCCAAATAAACTTAATCGACTGCATGATGCGAACTTGTTTAAACATCAACTAGCTTTGGCATTATTAGAGGCTGAAAAACTAGAAATTATCTCTATTTGGAGTCCTAGTTTTCTACAAGTACATTTAAAATATATTCAAGAAAATCAGGATTTATTGCGAAAAGAATTACACAACCGCATTTCACATTATCGCCTCCAACTCCTTAGCGAAAGTAAGATTCCCTGGATGCAACTCTGGCCAAATTTGAAGCTGATTTCCTGCTGGGATAGCGCCAATGCAGCAGATCAAGCGCAAGGATTAAGATTAAAATTTCCAGGTGTATTAATTCAAGGTAAGGGACTACTAGCAACGGAAGCCCCAATAACGATTCCCTTGATTGTCGCTGGGGGATGCGTGCCGGTTCTTGATGAAGTTTTTTTCGAGTTTGAGGATGAGGCTGGTTCAGTGTATGGTTTGCATGAACTCAACATTGGCAAGGAATACACGGTTATTTTATCGCAGAAAGGGGGATTGTATCGTTATCGAATTGGCGATCGCATCCGCGTAACTCATTACTATCGCCACACTCCCTGTTTAGAATTTATCGGACGACATCAAGCTATTAGCGATTTGGTGGGCGAAAAGTTGCAAGAAACTTTTGTAAATAATGCTTTGACTCTCTTGAACTTGCAAGAAACTAATTTTAAAAGTTTGATGCCCATTGCCGATCCTCCACACTATATTTTATTATTAGATTCGGCAAAAGAAAGCCCGGAAATTATCGCTAAACAGCTAGATCAGGCTTTATCAGAATCTTATCATTACAAGAGAGCGCGATCGCTCGATCAACTTGCACCACCAGAGGTTTTAATCTCTAGTCAAATTCATGAAATATTAGTTTCCCATCGTATCCGCACTGGAAGTATTTGGGGAGGTATTAAGCATCCAATTCTGGCAACATCACCTATTAGCGCTGAACTTTTACAAGAATTGAACTCCGGATTAGAGATTGCAGATTAGCTATTTTTGAAGCGCTTGCTGAAAAGTCTTGATGGCATCAACATGATTTACCATATTAATGCAACGTAATAACAAATCCAGATCGATTTCTTTGACCTCCTCACTACTAGAAACTCTTTCATAGTGAAGTGCATTGCCCTCTTTCCGCAGGTGATAAACTTCTAACACACCATCTTCCCAGAACCACACTTCAGGAATCAAGAGCCGCTTGTATGCTTCCAGTTTGTTTATCCCGCCACTTGTAAACACTACCTCAATCGCCAAATCGGGACGCACTCTACCAGGGGAAAGTTTATAGGATTCATCCGCTTCTCGCTTCACAGCACCCGCTTCACTTTCCAAGGTCATTGAACCAGTTGGAGTAAAGTCAAACCCTGCCACAAGCAAGTACAGTTCTAGCAATGCGGCAATTCTTTTCTTAACTGTTTCATGTGGTTCTCCAGGCATTCTTCGGATCTCCAAAACTCCATCCAGAAAAGACAGGCGATATCCCGGACGGTCTAACAACTGCTCAACTGCTTTAAATTCTCTCCAGGTCAGTCCCTCAAACAACAGAGGTGATTCTTGACGGGGTGTAGCGTAGACGCTTTGCGGCTTGTCGTCAGACATCGCTGCTGGGGTCATTTTGGTCTCCAGTCTGTTTCCAGATGAGAAATAATTCCGGCGTAGGAGGGCAGTTTAACTTCTTTTTGGAAGCAGGGCGTTTACCTACTGCCAATCCCCATCATAATAGTAATTTATCAATGAAGGCACGAGGCAGAGAGCAGTTTTTGCTGGAGGAAAACTGCCCTCTGCTGTAAGTATTGCGATCGCTTGTATCAACTTTTATTGAGGCACTTTAGCGGGTTTCAAATTTCTAGCTTTGTAGAACATTTCTAAACTATTGCGATCGCCTACAAAACGCCAGTGCCAAGGCTCATAACTCACACCTTGAGCATTATCTTTGGGAAATGACATTTCAAAGCTAAAACGCGCTGCATTTGCTTGCAGCCACCGATAAGCCTTGGTATTTTCAAAGTTGGTTTGGAGATTAGTTGCTGGTACTGATCCGTCTCCAATATCCACAGCATAACCTGTATGATGTTCGCTATGACCAGGAGGAGCGCTGAGGGCAGCTCGTTCTATTGGCGTTTGATTTCGCTGGGCACCGACACCAAAAAACAACGGCTCCTGGTCTTTGACTGAGCGAAAGCCAGAAATTGGTACTAAAATCACACCTGCACTCCGCGCTGCTGCTACCATCTCCTCAAACTTTTGGGCAGCAGATTTTTGCATTCTAATGCCCCTATTTGCGGAGATGGTTACTAATTCTGATTCAGGGGCTTCTGGGTATGCCAGATGCCCTAACAGAGTATTGACATTATCCGATTCTGTAGTTGGTGTAGGTGTAGAACTAGTGGGCGAGGGTTGAGAATCGGCAATTTTTTTGGGTGAAGTAACGAAAAACAAAAAACCGCTAATTAAAGCCAGCAAGACAAATCCCGCAACTCCCCCAATCAGGATAATTCGGGGTTGCAACCAAATTTTAGGTGTTGCAACAGGGGTATCGCGTACAGCCACTGGAATATCATCACCAAGGTCATTCGATGAGTTTTGCGGTCTTCCAGAAAACCCTGCCTTATTCAAGGATAAACTCCTGTTTTTGTGGGACAGCCATAACAGATTTTGCACTGGACAAAAGTAGAAGTAACAGGTAGCATTTTACATCTGTGGTTTTTAGGCGCAATCTTGACAAACCTTTTAGAACTATACGTCAAGCTAGGAGGATTAGTCCTGGTAGGTTTCATTCTGGGACGCAAACTACCTGTGACAGTTCCTACACGTTTAGGACAATTCCTCTTTTGGGTGGGAGTACCCATAAGCATAGTATCGTTTTTGCGTCAATCCAGTTTATCAGGGCAAATTTGGATTGCACCTGCGATCGCTTACCTAGCCATTTTACTAGGAGCATTTTTAGCTTGGTTAGGGATTAAAGCACAAGCCTATTTTAGAAAGACTGTCCCCCAACAATCCACTCAGGCTAGCTTGATCCTAGCGGCAACGCTGGGTAATACAGGTTATCTTGGCTTTCCCATCACCTTAGCAATACTAGGCAAAGAATACTTTGTTTGGGCATTATTTTACGATTTGTTAGGTTCATTCCCCGGAACTTATGGCTTGGGTGTTTTGCTAGCAGCCCGTTTTGGCGGCGATGTCCAAAATCACTGGCAGACTGCTAGGGCGATCTTAATTAATCCTGCCCTGTGGAGTTTCGGATTTGGCTTGCTGGTTCAAGAAATGACAATTCCCACGGTAGTAGAATTTTGCTTAGAGAAATTGGCTTGGAGTAGTGTAGCTTTATCTCTGGTGTTAATTGGAATGCGACTAGGGCTGCTCAAATCTTGGCGTAGCCTACCACAAGCCGGGATGAGCTTGGGAATCAAAATGCTGCTAGTTCCCTTGATATTGGGCAGCATACTACCACTGTTTGGATTAACTGGTTCCGCAGCAAAGGTAATTCTCTTACAAATGGCCATGCCTCCAGCTTTCGGCACACTGGTAATTGCTGAGACATTCAATCTCGATCGCGATCTGGCAGTTACGGCGTTAGCTGCTGGGGCTATAGTATTGCTGGTTACTCTGCCAATTTGGCTGTGGCTATTTTGATTTTAGATTTAGGCACTGTGATGCGATCGCTTAAAACCCCAGGCAAAAGGCATCTTAATAAAATTTAAAAATTAATTGTATGCTCCATCCACAAAAGCTACCATTTCTAGAATCTATTGGTTGGCAGCTAAAAAATGTATATCAAATGAGTGAAAAAGAAATTGTTCAATTGTATCAACGCAATTGGCATCATCAAACTACATTCAACAATTTAAAACAAGAAGAAAAGGATTTTGTACATTATTTAGCAAAAAAATATAACTCTTGGATATTACCTGATTTTGAAATGTTTCATCTCGCCCATCACAAGAATATACTTAAAATCCTTAATGCTTTCAATCCAGAAGTTTTTAAAAAAGCTTCTGCATACTTTGGCGGTGGTACACTCTTGGCGTTAGAGTATGATGAATACAGACTTAGTAAAGATATTGATTTTCTCTTCCCTTATGGAACTGAAAATTACAGGTATTTAAGAAATCTGATTTACGACGAAGGAATTGTAGCATTATTTCAAAGTACAACAGATATCGAATTGGGTGACACTACAATCAATCAATATGGTATTCGTTTCCCTGTTGTAGTCAATGAAATAACTATTAAAGTAGAAATTGTAGCCAATGGAATTTTTACTTTAGACCCTCCTGTTTATCCGGAATGGACAAAAATACCTTGTCTGAGTATAAGCGATAGATTCACATCGAAACTAATGGCTAATGCCGACCGATGGAACGATTCAAGTACACAATCTAGAGATTTGATTGACTTAGCAATATTGCGTGTAAATCACGAAATACCCGCACGTGCAATAGCTAAAGCTGAAGAAAGCTACGAAGTAAAAAAACCATTAGTTAAAGCCATCACTAATTTTACTGAAAAAGAAAAATATAGAGATAAATGTTTTCATGAGTTAAACATACCTGAAGAAAAATTTCCAATAATAATGGATGGAATAAATTGGCTTCTTGCTGACTTTGAATCTATGAATTAAAGGAATTTAAATGGAAATTAAACTTGATGGTAAAGCAATTTTTAATTATTGAAGAAGAATTCAGAATTCAGAAGTCAGAATTCAGGAGTCAGAATTCAGAAGTCAGGAGTCAAAATAAAGACGCGACGCTCGTTCGCGTAGCGTGTCGTAAACAAGACTCACTAACGCCAAACGAGAACCGCTATAGTTAAACTTCTACTGGATGCTGACCATAATATGGCAAAGCCTCTGACCAATTAGGAAATTTGCCTTCTTGCCAATCAAGATTAGCTAGTTCCAAAATACTTGTCACCGTCGCTGCTAACCCAGATTGTGCTTGAATTAACTGATAATTAGTATTCCAATTAGCTAAAGTTTCCTGCCATGCTTCTGGTGTCAACACTCTATCTGATAAACACACTTTTAGTTTAGAAATATCTGGTTCAAACTGATAAATAGCAGCAAAAATTTGACCTCGTTGGGCTGGCATTTCCACAGCAATAGTTTTTAGATTTTGACTTTTGCCTGCTTCTGACCAAGCTACCGCAGCCAAAGTTGAAATCGCAAATACAGGAATATCTAACTGTTGCCCTAAAGTCCGAGCAGTCACAACACCAATTCGAGTTCCCGTAAAGCCGCCAGGGCCTTTTGCTACGGCGATAAATGACAAATCTGCCCAAGTTTGCGGTTTGATAAATTCAATTAAATATTGATGTATTAGACTAGATAAATCACGTCCCAAATTCCAAACTTGAGAGCGAGTCTCGCCTGCAAAATTACTAATTGCTAGCCCTAATTCGGGAGTGGTAGTGTGCAGTGATAAAGCGTATTTTGTGGTTGTGAGGTGTTTTAGTTGTGTGGTCAAAGTTAATTAAAATATTGATTTTTTAGAGTTGACTTGATTTCTCTATTCAACCACATCTTTAAATACATTCCCAGCCTCCAGGCTGGGAACGAGACGACACAAGCTTTTGGGCTTTTCTTAGTGCCATTCAGCTTAGAGGTTGTTTGAAAAGTCTAAATTATTACTTGCCTCTGCGACTAAAAGTTGCAGCTATACATAACAAAACCCGCCTACGCGGGTTATAAAACTTAATTTTCTGCTAGTCCACGCAGGTGGAGTTAGCCTGTGTAGTAGCGAATTATATTCGCCTAAAACTTTTCAAATATCCTTTTAGGCATAGTCCGTCGTAGACATCCCTCTATTAATAATAGTGTTTGCTTCCTGATTTGTAAGGGCTGAAACCCCTACTATTAGGTTATTTTTCAAAAATTTATGGTTTACTGGTTATAGTCAAATAGGTGTTTTTGAGCGCTATTGATAGCCATGTTTATCTTCAATCCAAAATATTTTTACTTCACGGTTGCATTATTTTTAATAGAGGTATATATTGCTGTTTTTGTAAATGAGAGTTGCATCCGTCCTTTCATTGGTGATGTTTTAGTAGTTATACTAATTTATTGCTTTGTCAGAACCTTTTCCAATATACACTTATCCATCGTCGCTTTATCAGTTTTTGCATTTTCTTGTACTATCGAAATACTTCAATATTTTAATTTTGTAAATAATTTAGGATTGCAAAAATATAAGATTCTAGCTGTTGCCTTGGGAAGTGTATTTGATTGGAAGGATATCATTGCTTATGCAATAGGTATTATAACAGTCCTATGCTTGGAGAAACTCCCCAGAAAAGTTATTGCTGCCAAGTCGCGAAAAGCCACGCGAAATTGCCCTGATGTCAAATGAAGATGGCGTAGTGCGATCGCTACTTTTGAGTGACAGTCACGATCGCACAATTAAGCTGTGGGATGTGACAACAGGACGCTGCATCAAAACGTTGATGGCTGATCGTCTTTATGAAGGCATGAATATCAAAGGAACAACGGGATTCAATACTGCTTGGGTAAAGCATTTTGAACTCGGAATTGGCTTTTGGGAAAAGGTTAAAGGTTTTTTCTTTCCCCTTACCCTTTTCCCCAAAACCCGACAAGTATTGTAACGGGATTGACTAAAGCTGAAAAAGATACCCTGAAAGCTTGAGGGGGAATTGAGAATTAAGGCGAAAAGGTTGTCAAGGTTGATTGTGCCCAATAAGATTAACGATCGCAGCGGCTAAATCTACAGGATCGACGGGTTTTGGTAAGTGTTTTTGAAATCCTGCTGCCATTGCTTGGTTATAATTAATTTCTCCAGCATAAGCAGTCAAAGCGATCGCTGGAATTTCCCCACCTTGTTCTGGCGGTAATTTTCTCACCTCGCCAAGCAACATATAGCCATCCATAAAGGGCATTCCAATATCACTTAACAGGATATCTGGCTTGGATTGCACTAATATTTCTAGCGCTTCGGTTGCTGATTCAACTGCTGTTACAGTTGCACCATATTGTTCTAGCGCAAAGCTAAAAAACTCTCGCACATCAGCTTGATCATCCACAAGCAATATTTGCACCCCAGCAAGTAATGTCTCGTCGGTACTCACTTCTACTTGAGAAGCCTCATCACTGCTGACTCGCAACTCAGAATTTTTCAGCAAAGGTAGTCTGACTGTAAAGGTAGCCCCCTGTCCTTCTCCTAGACTCTCTGCCTGAACTGTACCACCGTGAAGTTCTACGAGATGGCGTACAATTGCCAGTCCCAATCCCAATCCGCCAAATACTCTGGTTGTCTTAGCATCTGCTTGGCGGAAGTAATCAAAAACGTAGGGCAAAAATTCCGGGTTGATTCCCTTACCTGTATCAATCACCTGGATTTGGGCATCTAACCCAACTTGCTCTAGACGCACTTCTACAAGTCCTTCTGTGGGTGTGAATTTAACGGCATTGGAGAGGAGATTCCACATTACTTGTTGCAAGCGATCGCCATCACCGAGAACTTTGCCGATATCATCACTTAACACCGTTTGAATTTGAATTGACTTGGCTTCTGCTGCTAAACGCACCGTTTCTAGTGCAGCTGCGATCACAGCTTTCAAATTCACTGCATAGAGATTTAACCTGACTTTACCTTGTAAAATCCGCGAAACATCAAGTAAATCCCCAATCAATTGGGTTTGTAACTTAGCATTCCGCTCGATTGTTTCCAACGCCCGGATTTTGGTGGGTTCGTCGAACTTGCGGGTTCTGAGTAACTTTGCCCACCCTAAAATCGGATTCAGGGGCGTTCGGAGTTCATGGGAAAGGACAGCCAGAAATTCATCCTTAATCCGGTTAGCTGTCTCGGCTTGCGCCCTTGCGGTCTTTTCGGCTTCGTAAAGTTGAGCGCGGGCAATAGCTTGAGCACACTGTTGTCCCAGTGTCAACATAAATCCCCGGTCTTCTTCGTTAAATATTTGTCCGGTAGTAAAGCTTAATCCCAAAGCCCCAATTACTTTACCTTCTACTATCAAGGGAATGGAAGCCCAGGCATTATTCGCTATAACAGTCACAAAATCTGCTAAGTCGGGATATCTAGCAATCATGGCTGCTAAATTTTCTAAAAAAATCGGCTGCCCAGTTCTGACTGTTTCTGCTATTTGGTTAGGTGCTGTTAGCGGAAAACTTGTCCAAGTATTTATGAGTGTTTGCGGATAGCCAATTGCTTGCACAACTTTTAGGGTAGTATTTCCTTCAGTAAGTAAGACAACGGAACCACCAGTAGCTTCCAAAGCGGCAATGCCTTGGTTCACCACTACATCAGTCACCTGTTGGGGAGTTAAGGCTTCCGAGAAGGCAGCAGTTATTTTTTGTAAAAGTACTGTGCGATTGACAGACCGTTCAGCTTCCTGTTTTGCCTGTTGAGTTTCCTGGTAGAGTCTAGCATTGTCGATGGCTGTCGCCGCCCGACGAGCAATATCCTCTGCTAAAGCCAAGTCTGTTTGTTGGTAGTACCGACCAGATTCGGCGGTAAAAAAAGAGATTGCTCCAAATAATTGCCCACGGGAACGGACTGGAATCACCATGAGAGAACGGATACCCAAGCTTCGCAGCAATTGCAGATGTTCCTCATTTTCAGCCATCTCTACAAGATTAGAGTCAGATAATTCGGAGTAAAAGGCAGATATTCCTAGCCTTAGCTGCCGGACAAGCTGTTTGGCTCTGCTTTTGGGTCGATAACGTCGTCGGATTTCGTCTAAAATATTTAGTTTTGTAGGGTCGGCAATTGCGATCGCAATTTGTTTACTTGACCAATCTTCCTGGAAAACATCTACAATACACAAGTCTGCGAGGGTTGGAACTGCCAGATTAGCCACACTTTCCAAAGCGATCTCATAATCTAATGAGGCAGCTAGTAAGGTACTGGCTTCGACTAAAAACTGTTGTGTGGCTTCAACTCGTTTGCGTTCGCTAATATCCTCAATAATGCCTAATGCATACTTTGGTTGTCCGTTAGTATTCCAAACTGCTGATGAAGTTAGGTTTACCCAAACAATGGAACCATCTTTGCGGATGTAGCGCTTCTCTAGGGAATAACCACTAATTTCTTTTGCCAAGACTCGCCGAGCATTCTCCCAATCAACTTCTAAGTCATCAGGGTGGGTAATTTCCTCGAAGTTCATTTGAATTAACTCTTCATGGCTGTATCCAGTAATTTCGCACAGAGCAGAATTAATTTGTAGAAATTGTCCATCCAACGCTACCAGACTAATCCCCACAGCTGCCTGATTGAAGATTGTTCGGAACCTTTCTTCGCTTTCCCGCAAAGCAACTTCTGTTTCCTTTGCTGCTGTCATATCTGCCAAAATAATTCCAATCCCTACTGTTTCACCCATTGCATTGTTAACTGGGTAATAGTTGCCCAGCCAGTAACCGTAACGTTCGGGTTCCTCTCTTGTATCACCGCTAATTTCCACATTCAGCAGGGGTTCTCCAGTATCCAACACCCGTTGTAACTGTTGCTCTAACTCAGCCGCCATCGCTGGCAACACTTCTCCAAATTTGCGTCCTAGATGTTCTTCTATAGTCAAACCGTTAATGTCAGCGAAAACTTGATTAATTCTGATATATCGCAGTTCCCGATCTAAAAAGCATACAGCAACGGGAGCAGCACCTAGCAGCGCATCTAGAAGAGATAGAGATTCAGCATAATGGATTAAAGCCTGGTTGATATCTCGATAAAGTCGGGCATTTTCTACTGCTAAAGCAGCACGATGGGTAATATCTGTTGCTAAAGTTAGGTCAGAGCGATCGTAGCGACGGTCTGATTCTGCGGTGACAAAGCTGATAGTGCCGAGGACTCGCCCTTGCCTGATTAACGGCACAATCATCACAGACTTCATCCCCAATTGCCGAACAAGTTCTAAGTGTTCCTGATTCTGAGTACTTGCTACTAAGAGCGAGTCAGATATCTCTGAGATTAATTCGCTTTGCCCAGTTTGTATTACTCTAGTAATTAATGCACTGACACCGTTGTAATCTTTCACATACTCCTGAAGTTTACGCGCCAACTCCGCTTTCAATGGGTCTGCATGGGCAATGGGTAAACGGCGAATGGAGCCATCATCATTTAAAATGTCTACGCTACACCAATCAGCAAGTTGGGGAACTGAGATTTTGGCAATTTGTTCTAATGTTTCTTCATAATCTAGCGAAGTAGAGAGTAAATTGCTAATCTGGGCGATATAGCGCAGTCTTTCCTCAGCTTGCTTACGCTCTGTAATATCGAGAATAAAAAAAGCTCCTCGTTCTACAGTCCCTTCAAAATGGCTACCACCTGCCAAAATTGGGAAGCGTGAGCCGTCTTTTCGGATATATTCTTTTTGATATGGAGTGCAAAAGGAGCTAGCTTGAAATTGATTCAGTGCTTGCTTATCAAGCGGCAGGTATTCTGTAGGTGTCAAGTTTTGCCAGTTAAGTTTTCCAGAAACTAATTCTTCACGAGAATAACCCACCATATTCAGGAAGGCATCATTAGCATCTGTGATCCTACCGTCTCTATTCCAGAAGCCAATACCAATCATATTTGACTCAACCACGCTGCGAAACTTCGCTTCGCTTTCGCGTAATGCTTGCTCAGTTTGTTTCAGTTGAGTAATATCAATTGAACTAATGCCCACTCCCAATAACTGCCCATCCGGCAAACATACTGGATAATAACTGGCAAGACCATAACGATATACCCCAGGCGGATAAGTTTCACCACTTACTTCCTGATTCAGTAAGGGCTGCCTAGTTTTCATCACTTGCTCAAAAACAGGCTCAATTTGGGCTGTCCATTCCGGTAGTACTTCTCTAAAGGTGCGACCAATATGTTGACTTTGTGGTACACCGTTGATAGCGGCCAGGGCTTCATTAGCGTGAATATAGCGCAGTTCAGTATCAAGAAAAGCCAGCGCTACTGGTGAACTAGTCAGCCAAGCATTGAGTAACGCCAGAGATTCGTCTTTTTGCTGAACAGCTTCCTGAAGTTCCTGATGCAACCTAGCTTTTTCTATTTCTGCCTGCTTGCGCTCAGTAATATTCACACCTGCACAAGTAATACCCTGAATGTTATCGTCTGCATCTCTTAGTGGTTCAACCAGCAAATCATAGTAACGGTCTTCTCCACAAGTTGTTAGATAAACTTCTTCACGAGTTGCAACACCAGTCTCTATTACCTTTAGCTTAATTGCCGTCAATTGCTCTGCTACTAAGGCTGGAAATAATTCATAATCAGACTTTCCTAACATTTTCTCAGCAGTTTCTAGACCTTGAGGATTATGAATCCACTGATATCGCAAATCACGATCCTGCTGAAAAACTAAAATATCTGAACTGCTTAACGCTAATCGAAATCTCTCCTCACTGACTCTCAATTTTTGTAGATTTCCATCAGCCCGTTTTTTAGCAGTCTTTAATGATTCACAGATGATACTAAAAAGCAATCCCTGTAATGCAAACAACCCAATTCGCACAGAATTTGATAAATCAAAACTTAGCTCAAAAACTGGCGGTAGGAAGAAGTAATTGCTCAGTAGAACAGACAAGGAAGTTGCTAAAAGCCCTGATTTCAAACCACCATACCAAGCACTCACTGTTACAGCGCTAAAAAATAGCAGGAAAGGAGTTCCACTCATGCTTAACCAAGGGTCTAGCATCAGCATTAGCACTAATGCAATTGCAACAATTAATACAGTAATACCATAACGTAGTGAGTGGAAAGAATGAATATGAGGCATGAAAATGTTTTGGAAGAACCAATACTTATTGCAAAAGCTGTATACACCCTAAGCTAGGTTGCAAATTTTAGTAATTTATCTCCAGATAGATTTTTCTTTATTTATAAAAGCTTCTTTTGTTAGAGGTTAATTACTCGGTAATATAGTAATAGAAGCTAGAATTTATCACTAATTTTTTATCAAGAAAGGCAGTAAAGGAAGCAAACTTGCGGTTTAAGACCCCCACCAAATTGAAAATTTGGGGCTGCTTTTTCAGGAGAGGTTTGAATCCTATAAGTGAAAAAAACCTTCTGCCTTCTGCCTCCTTCAAATCCATAACATGCGTTTGCCGATCATAAATACTCAATTTTAAGAAATCCAGCGACTCAAGTTTATAATAAATGCCAAAATAAAGGGCCTTTTAACTCAGTACTTGGCATGGGCTAAACACCCAGCTAACGGAACTCAGCATTCTTCATAACTGAGAGGGAGCAACACTGATACCGCGCACAAAAATATCTACACAGGTTTCGATATATTCCTCACAACTATAGCTGCCTTGATTGAATTTTGCACTGCGACATAGCATTCCAGCTAGCAGCATTCCTGTAAACATATCGACTGCCGGAAATGGATCAATGTCTGCTCTAACAGCGCCTCGTCTCTGACTCGATTGCAGGTAAGCTACCAGTTTTTCCCCTAAAGGCTTGGCAGCTTCTTGAATCACTTGTTTGGCTGCCTCTGGATGACGTTTGGCTTCCCCAATGAAGGTACGAATTAAGTCCTCCTGTACCTCTAGCATATTATTGTAAAGATGGGCATATTGTCTTAAATCAATTTTCAAATCCTGTGTCCACGCTTCAGGGTGTGCAAGGGCTTCTGTCTGGAGTGCCAAGGCATTTTCCATTACTGCTCCCAGAAGTTGTTCTTTGCTAGCAAAGTGGCGAAATAAAGTCACCTCATTCACACCAGCAACACGAGCTATTTCACGGGTAGTTGCTCCTTGAACACCTAAACTAGCAAATACCTGCGAGGCGGCTTCTATCAAACGTGTACGGGTAAGAGCTGATGAACGGATAATTTTATTCATTTATGCTGGCAAGTACTTACTTACATCATAGGTTATGTAGAAAAAGTTGTTGCATTAGCGTCGCTTACCATAAGCAAGGTATGGCTGAAAGCGGCGAGAAACTTCATCCTAAGAGTGGCTAAAGGTTGCTCCCCCCGCCGCATGGGGCATGGGGCATTGGTAGCTTCTTCCCCATTCTCCATCCCCTTGTGAGTGGAGTTTTTTATCTCTTGCCCTTTTCCCTTTAATTGGAAGTCTCTAATGTTTTACTCATTTTAGTAACTGGAACAACTATCCCACTCCTTAAATAATGAGGTGCTCTTTGGATGGCAGTAAATCCCAGTCGTAAATAAAACCCTTCGGCATAAAGGCTAGCAGTTGTAATTACCTTATCCATACCTTGAACAGTTGCTTCGTCACAAAAATGTTGCACTAAAGCCCGCCCAATTCCTTTACCTTGATATTTAGGATGAACATACAATCCAATCAGTTCATCAACAATGAAACTAGCAAAACCCATAACCACATCTCCCTCGATCGCAACCCAGAAAGTTTCCACTTTCATACTCTTCAAGATATTTGAACCATCAGGTTTGTCACGGTAATTACGCCAAGCTAACAGTTCTTTTTGGGTATAGAAAGTTGCAGGTAGAGCTTTGATAGCAGCAATATGAATTGCACTCAGCACCCACGCATCTGTTTCTTGGGCAGGTCGAAGAGATATTTCGTTAGCGCTCATAAGGCAGGAGGCAGGAGGCAGAAGGCAGGAGGCAGAAGGCAAGGAGGCAAGAGGAAAGAAGTATGAATGAAAACTTTAGTTCCAGGTAATTCCGAGTTTAAAAAGAAGAATTGTGTTGTAGCGACTGTCTTAAAAATTAAGCGATCGCTTAACGCATCGGTTTCAAATTTCTGTTTCAACTCACTAGAATCTTGCTTAATTTTGGATTTTAGAGACATCTAAAATCCAAAATCTAAAATCCAAAATTCTTACAGTTGCCGCACTAATGGCTGACCATCTTTGACTTCACCAATCAAAACTAAATCGACACAGTTAACGAAAATACCATTTTCCAGAACGCCGGGAATGTTATTCAATGTCTTTTCTAGTCCGGCTGGATCTTCAATAGAGTCAAATCTGACATCTAAGACAAAGTTTCCTTGGTCAGTGATTACTGGCCCAGCTTTTTTTACACCCATACGGAGTTCTGGTTTGCCACCGAGTTTTTTGATGGCATTGGTTACTGGAGTAATTGCCATTGGAATCACTTCCACAGGCACAGCGAAACTAGAACCTAAGCGGTCTACTAATTTTCCACTGTCTACCACGACGATGAACTGTTCTGCCAGGTAGTCTACGACTTTTTCGCGGGTATGTGCTGCACCACCGCCTTTAATCAAATTTTTCTGTGGATCGACTTCATCTGCGCCATCAATGGCAATATCGATGTGGTCAATAGCATCTAAGGTGGCGAGAGGGACACCGTACTGCTTCGCCAGAACTTCTGACTGAAACGAGGTGGGTATGCCTATAATATCTTTGAGTTCACCAGACTTTAGGCGATCGCCTAAAAACTGAATCGTATATGCTGTAGTTGACCCCGTACCCAACCCCACAATCGAACCCGACTTGACTAGGGCGGCGGCGGCTTTGCCAACTTCTTGCTTCATCAACTTTACGGGATCTGTTGTTGTCATTCCCAAAACTCCTGAAAAACTGGCTATAGTCCATAGTAGTGGGCAGATAACGCCAAAAGATGAAAGCTAAAAAACAAGTTTTTGCTGATTTCTACCCCCTTGATTATGAAAACCAGCTAATACCCTACGTAGCTACGCAACATTGCTCATCTGAAGTTCGTCACTAACTGAGTTACGGGTTATTAAGAACACCAAATTTTGCGTTAACCTCAGTAACGTAGTTTTTTAAATTCATTTAGCAGTTAAAAGTGGTTATGGTGATGCGTCAGCTTTCAATTACTCTATCTTTAATGGCACTACTACAAAGCTTGCCAGCAATTGCTCAAGTACCAGAAACTACTTCTGGAATCCCGTCTGATTCAATTCAACAGGTAACTGCTGTCAAATGGATGACAAACTTTCCCGATGGCAAATTTTATCCAGAAAGGTTACTGAGTCGGGCAGAATTAGCGTCGATTATGGTAAAAGCATTTCGCCTAGATAAAAGAGAAGCTGTTAACAAAGCAAATTTAACTGTTCCAGATGTTCCTCGTTCTTATTGGGCATTTAATGATATACAGACAGTCTTAAAAACTGACATCATGAAAGGCTATCGAGGCAATGAATTCTTCCCTAACCAAAAGGTGACAAGGGCAGAAGCTCTTGCTATTTTCGCCCAGGCTTATGGTGTATTTCAGTTTCCCGATGACGCGGTGAATGAGATTCTGGCTTCATATCCAGATGAAAAGTCTATCCCAACTTGGGCTAGAAAGGCGATCGCTACTGTAGCTACCGAGGGATTTCTTAACACAGATGCTCAAGGCAATATTTCCCCATTAAAACCTGTTACCCGTGGGGATATGGCTTATGTCTTGAGTAAATATTTGCAACGGCAACAGCAACAACCCGAAACACCAGAAGTTCCGGTTATTCCAAATAGCCCACAATCACCTTAGGGACTTCCAAATCAAAAAATATCCCATCGTTTTTAGGGCAGGGAAGCAGGGGGCACTTAGCTGGGGGAGGAAAAGTCGTTGTGATTCCAAAAATTGGATAATTTATTTTTTGGAGTTCCCTTAGCTGAATAAAATTCAGTTAAGCTTTGTGCTTAAACTCAGTTTTGACCCGGACTTCTATACTTGTCTCGAATCTGGCGAAGATATAAGGAATTAGACTGTGTTGGTTGCTGCAAGACATTATTCCCATAATTAGATTGTGGTGGTTGCGTCGGCTGCTGCAACCCATAATTTCCATATCCCGCAGGGTTTGTGGGTGTGACAACACTTTGACTCGGATTTTGGCTAGAGTAAGGTGCAATATTACTTGGTGCGGCAAAGGTAGCAGAAGGCGTCACTGGTGAGACATTAGGCACTAGCTGACCATTATTTAAATGACCGTAGGGATTTTGCGGTAAGTTCGTACCCGTTGATGTATAACCTGTACTAGGAGTTAAACCATTACTAGGTACTAGCTGACCATTATTTAAATGACCGTAGGGATTTTGTGGTAAGTTCGTACCCGTTGATGTATAACCTGTACTAGGATTTGACTCAGTGCTTGGTAGAGAATTCTGACTGGGTAAGTTGTTGATGGGTGGCATTAGCGTTGTTCCTGGGTCAGAGACTTGTCCCAAGGCATTTGTCGGAGTTGCAGTCCCATTAAAGCTAGACAATTTCTCGTTTGTTGATTGGTTGAGTGCTGCTTGCAGAGGACTGATAGAGAGAGAATTTTGATTCTTATTGGTTTGATTAGTCAATCCAATACCCAGGCTAGAGGACTTTTCTTCCTCCCCTGTTGGTTCAGACGCGGTATTTAAAGTCTTAAGACCTAGAAACTGGTTATTATTATCAACTATCCCAGTACGCAATAAATTTTCTGTTTGTACGACAAAGGGATTTTTCATCACTGGGGAGGTGTTGCCATTAATGCCTATAGGATTTGATTTAGCATCACTAGCAGATTTTTGTTTGTTAATTACATCTTCTAATAAGCTTGTGCTCTTTTTTGCCTCAGTCTTTTCATTAGGAGTATTTGCCTTTAATGAGAGAGCTGCTTCCTCAAAGTCATTAAACAAAACTGGCAGGTTATCAATATCTGCTGCAATGGCTCTATTTTCTGCTGACAGGGAGGATTCATCAGGCTGTTGTGGAGCAACTTGATTTTTTTGCTTATAAACGAAAATATCTGGATTTGACCAGTATTCCCAGGTTACTAGCCCTACTACAGATAAAAAAATTGCAGTTCCCCAAAAACCAGGTCGTCCTAGATTCCATAACCTGGCTCTGAGATAGCGTAAGTAGGCGGGAGGATAACGACGATTTGGCATGTTATTAGTAATTTAAATTTACTATAAATCGGTAAAATTTGACGGAAGAAGCGTTGCTGTTTGATGCTTTGATTTAGCTCAAGAGGAAATATCTCAACTGAAGTTCGTAGTGATTTCATCCTAACTTCTCAAGAAGTTATTAGTCATTAACAATAGACATCTAGTAGTCAAAAATTTACTTTTTTTACCTTTTTAAACTAAACCGTTTAGTTTGTTGGCGAAAGCTTTCTCGTAAAAGTAGACACGCAGCGGCTACATAAATTGCCTGAAAATCAGGGTTTCGGCTATTGTTTATGTAAGTCCTGACCCGAAAAATTTGGTATTTCACTCATGCTTAGACGTTTAAGTAGCCGTAAAATCTCCTCAGTGGCTATTTTTGTGCTTGTTGTATGCTTTACTCTGATAAGTGTGCGTTCATTTGGGCAATCAATTATGACATCAGCACCCCAACTGCTCACCGATCCATTTTTGCAACTGCCAACGGAAACCTCAGTGCGAGTAGTTTGGTTTACTGAGTTTGCTGGTGTTAATCACACAGTAACTTACGGTGAAAATTTCAAACAAACTGCTAAGGCAAGTACTACCAAACTCACTCGCACGCGTGAAGACCAAGAGTCAAGAGTTGCAAACCAAACCAAAGACGGCGAAGTTTATCAAAAACCCGTCCAGCGTGAAATTTGGCGACATGAGGCTGAGGTAACTGGCTTAACTCCTGATGTGAGGGTAAATTATCGTGTTACGAGTGTGCGAGAAGATGGTGAGAGGGTTAACAGTGATGTTTTTACCCTTGCAGCTACTCCCAAAACAGATACACCATTAAAAATTTTACTCACCTCAGATCATCAATTAAAGCCGATGACAGCAGCAAATCTGCAAAAGGTGGTAGAAACAATTGGACGAGTTGATGGAGTATGGTTTGCTGGTGATTTGGTGAATGTTAGCGATCGCGCCTCAGAATGGTTTGATGATAATAGTGGTGGTGCATTGTTTCCCGGTTTGCAAGGTCGTGCTAAATATGACATGACGCATAACGACGTTAAGACAACATACACTGGTGGACAAATAATTCAACACGCACCCATGTTTACTTGCATTGGCAATCATGAGGTGATGGGGCGTTTTGCCAGGACGGGAAGTTTAAATGATGAATTTGATGATACAATTCCCCGTGCCGTTGCTCAAAGAATCTACCGAGACAAATCTTTAATAGATAATTCTTTTAATACTAATACCTATGAAGAGATTTTCTCTTTACCAAAAAGTAAAGATGGTGGAAAAAAGTATTATGCAGTTAGCTTTGGGAATGTACGTTTGGTGGTACTGTTCGCTACGAATATGTGGCGGACTCCCAGCTTAGATAGAAAGCGTAGGGGTAGATATCAGGAAGCCGAAAGGGATTTAAATAATCCTGAAAATTGGGGTTATGGACAGGTGATTTATGAGCCAATTGCTAAAGGCAGCAAACAGTACAATTGGCTAGAGGCAGAACTCAACAGCCCTGAGTTTAAACAAGCAAAATACAAAGTTGTAATGTTCCATCATCCACCCCATACTTTGGGTGATAATATAGTTCCTGCTTATACAGAACCAGTTCAAATAATTGAACGGGATGGTAATAATATCAAAGCAGTGCGTTATGAGTACCCCAAAGACGCAGATTATATTATTCGTGATGTTGTCCCTTTATTAGAATCTGCTAATGTCCAATTAGTATTTTATGGGCATTCCCATTTGTGGAATCGCTTTGTTAGTTCCAGTGGAATGCACTTTCTAGAAACTTCCAATGTGGGCAATACTTACGGTGCTGCTTGGGGTGACAGAAAGCGAGAAGTGCCAATTGGATATCAAGAAGATTATGTTAAGCTTGGTGATCCTAATGGTTTAGAACCAATAGTGCCAACAATTGCTCCCTTGCTGGGCGAGGATGGGAAACCGATGCCTTATATTGCGAGTAATGATATTACAGTTTTCAGTATCTTTGATACAGGAACAGGTACGATAAGTAGTTATCGTTTTGATACTCGCAAGCCTGATTCAGAAGTATTGAAGTTTGACGAATTTAAGTTGAAATAGTAATTACACCAAGGGAAACACATTATTAAAGAAGGCAGGAGGCAGAAGGCAGGAGGGAGAAGGCAGAAGGCAGGAGGCAGAAGGCAGGAGGCAGGAGGCAGGAGGCAGGAGGCAGAAGGCAGGAGGCAGAAGGCAGGCGGCAGAAGGAGCGTCTTGCTTATTAATTTTAAGAATTTTTAATTGGAGCGATCGCGTAGCGTCTCGTAGAAAAGCGAGCGACTTGACTAAAATTAGAGTGTCACCTTTTGGTTATAAGCATTAACAAAACTGGTGTAGTCATACTCGACTTGAGTTGCATAGTCCACCGCAAAGTTAATAATTTCGTCTTTGAATACAGCCTTGTTACCGCTCACAATATCAGTTACTTCTTTGTCAACGCTTAGGGGAATAATCGCAGCATCGTAGTCTTTATCTGAGATTGCATGGTTCTTGGCAACAACCTTCCCTGCATACCCCATTGCATCCATGAATTTTGACTTAGTGGTTAGCAAAGTATAATCAAAGTCCACTTGATAGGGTGATTTTTCATGCAGCATAAAGGGAATGCTAGTGACCGTAGTATAGCCAAGCAATGGATCAGTATTAGAGAGCATTGCTTTCGTGGCGATTGTCACTCTTGCCCCTTCTTGGTTTCCGTAGACTGAACTTGGCAGCAAACCTGGAACTGCGATCGCAACTGCGCTATTACCTTCCTGCTTCATTTCCAAAATGCGATCGTCGTCGGTTGCTGAACTTGGGCCCTCAATCAATAAGTAATATCGGTACTTTCCAAGACTACCAATGCCTGAACCTAATTTGAGGCGAATGTCTTTGAGGGTGTAGTAACTATTGTTGTAGCGCTTACTGCTCGGAATTGAAGCGATGTAGCTGCTCATAGCCTCAGCAATGTCTGAATAGGTACTGGCAGATACAGACTTAAGTTCCAAAGTTGTTTGGAATACTCGATTGTTGCTGTTATTTAACTGCGTATATTTATTTAAAAACTTCAAACGGCTCTTATCTGATACCTTTTCAATCAAATCTTTGACCACACCATTCGTATTGCTGGATTCCAAACGATATGACAGTTCATCATTGGTTCCCTTAAAGTCACTCATCTTGTTCAGATAAGCATCCAAAAAATTCCTGACAATATCCTGAGCATCGCTTGAGCTAATACCGTTTTCTTTAGCTGCCAACAGAATGGAGACTGCCATCCGTCGCAAGTCCCAAACGTAGGGGCCAAGATAGCCTTCATCAAAATCAGTGGTGTCAAAAACGTTGTTATCGTTACTATCTCTTATGCCTCCAATATTTTGCAGATGCATATCTCCCTCTAACCAGATGGCTGATGTTGAAGAATTCACAAATTCTGAACTTGGCAAGGTCTGCATATCACGATAAAAAATGTGAGCCGTCCCTCGATAAAAGGCGAATGGGCTAGCTTTCATCTTTTGTATCTTCGTTTCCAGTTCTTGAGGCAATTGAGAAGCAAAGGGATGATTGTATTGGTAAATTTCATTTTCCACCCAAGTCGAACGGGGAGTTGCAGCTTGAACTGGAGATGCAAACCCCAAAATTAAAATTAAGACAACTGCGATCGCAGATATGTGTTTGGTCATGACAATCTCTTAGGTGTAAAAAATTGACTCTTATTAGACTCTTGTGTAGATACAATCATCCAACAACAATTCTTTTACCACCTTTAGCCATAGCTTAGAAAGTGATTTAAAGCACAATGCAACAACTATTCATGTCAAAGAATTCAAAAAGGTAAAATTATAAAGAATTGTCAAAACGTAATCATGTCAGCTATCCAAACAACTGTAGTTCTTGCGATGACGGCCGATGGAAAAATTAGCGCCGTAGATCCTAAAGCGCCTCGTGAATCCGATCCAGATGATCAAGCACACGTGGAGTATCAAGTCTCCCTTGCTGATCTAATTCTGGTAGGAGCAGGGACAATTCGGGCTGAGGGGGTAACTTTTACAATTCGCAATCCCGAACTTTTGGCAGCACGTAAGGTTCGGGGTCAGTCTCCCCAGCCTATTACCTGCGTTGTCTCAGGTTCCCTTGACTTAGCGCTGGACTTGCCTTTTTTAAGTCAGGACATTGAGCGATGGATATTTACAACACGAACTGGTTTGGAACGCAATTCTGATACAACAACCTTACAAAAACTGGCTGAATTAATTGATTTGGGAGATACAGACCTGGACTGGGATCGGGCTTACAGCTTGATGGCAGAGCGGGGTATTAACAAGGTAGTTGCTTTGGGAGGTGGCTCTTTAACAGCTGCTTTAGTGCACGCAGAGCGAATTGACGATTGGTGGTTGACAATTTGGCCAGTTATTTATGGAGGAAAGCACGCCCCTAGCCCAGTAGAGGGAGAAGGTTTTGTTCCTTATGCTGCTCCTCATCTCCAACTCGTTGAAACTCGTCAGATTGGAAGTGAGTTGTTTTTACACTACCGCACACTCAAGTAGAGAATACTAAAAAGCGCTCTCCCGAAAGGGAGAGCGCTTTTTAATTTAGCTAAACTTCAGAATTAACCGTTGATAGCAGGAGCAGTGAGAGCTACAGGAGCAGAATCGCCAGCAGCCAAATCTAGAGGGAAGTTGTGAGCATTGCGCTCGTGCATTACTTCCATACCCAGGTTAGCGCGGTTGATTACATCCGCCCAAGTTGCAATCACACGACCTTCAGAGTCAATGATTGATTGGTTGAAGTTGAAACCGTTCAAGTTGAACGCCATTGTGCTTACACCCAAGGCGGTGAACCAGATGCCGATTACAGGCCATGCTGCTAAGAAGAAGTGCAGTGAACGGCTGTTGTTGAAGGAAGCGTATTGGAAGATTAGACGACCGAAGTAGCCGTGAGCCGCAACGATGTTGTAGGTTTCTTCTTCTTGACCGAATTTGTAACCGTAGTTTTGTGATTCGGTTTCGGTTGTTTCACGAACCAAGGAAGATGTAACCAAAGAACCGTGCATTGCACTGAACAAACTTCCGCCGAATACACCAGCTACACCTAGTTGGTGGAAGGGGTGCATCAAGATGTTGTGTTCTGCTTGGAACACGATCATGAAGTTGAATGTTCCTGAGATACCCAAAGGCATACCATCAGAGAATGAACCTTGTCCGATTGGGTATACCAAGAATACTGCGGTTGCTGCTGCAACAGGTGCAGAATATGCGATCGCAATCCAAGGACGCATTCCTAAGCGGTAGGATAGTTCCCATTCACGACCCATGTAGCAGAATACGCCAATCAAGAAGTGGAAAACTACTAGTTGGTAAGGGCCGCCGTTGTACAGCCACTCATCAAGAGAAGCTGCTTCCCAGATTGGGTAGAAGTGCAAGCCAATTGCGTTGGAGGAAGGAACAACTGCACCGGAGATGATGTTGTTTCCGTAAATCAAGGAACCTGCTACTGGTTCGCGGATACCATCGATGTCTACTGGAGGAGCGGCGATGAAGGCGATTACGAAGCAAGCGGTTGCGGCTAGCAAGGTTGGAATCATTACTACGCCGAACCAACCGATGTAAATCCGGTTGTTGGTGCTGGTGATCCATTCGCAGAATCGATCCCATACGTTGGCGCTTTCGCGACGTTGTAAGGTTGTTGTCATTGTTTTATAAGTGCGGTTAGTTATTTATGATTTGGATAAGCAAATTTGCTTACCTATGTTTATTACATTAGAAGCAAAATGGAGATTTGTAAAGAAATATTACATAGGTATTGATTATGACAGTAATTTCTTTTGGTGATGAACCGCGTTTAGAGACGCAATTCATCTGGTTTTATCACGTACTTCGTCCCGCTACGCTAACGCCCGCAAGTGGCGCGAAATAATCCTTGTATAGCAAGGCACGTAGAAACCCCACCCCGAAGTGTCTGTCTTGGTTTAATTGCGTTAGGGTAGCGGGGCGTTAGCAAGAGTGCGAATTGCGAATTGCGAATTGGTTTTATCAACCAGGGGGCCAGTCTAACTGCCGTCCTCCCAAAATGTGCAAATGTAAGTGATGGACTGTTTGTCCGCCGTCATCACCAGTGTTGATGACAACTCGATAACCATTTTTCAGCCCAGCTTCTTCTGCAACACGTTTGACGGTTAACAAAAGATGCCCCAACAGAGCATGATCTTCAGATTCAGCATCAGCTAGTTGAGCAATGGGTTTTTTGGGAATCACGAGGATGTGAACGGGCGCTTGGGGATGGATGTCTTTAAATGCCAGGGACAAATTATCCTCATAAACAATATCAGCGGGAATTTCCCGACTAATAATTTTGCTGAAAATCGTTTCTGGAGTTTCACTCATGCCAATTTACCTACTTATCTGCTAGAGATTTTATATTAAGTCCGGCTAATCACTTAAATGAGACAACATTATGGCTAAAAATGAATTTAAATTTATATTAAAAATTAGCGGATTTCTTTGTTACTACTATGTATAAATCACCATCCCAAAAAATCCAAATATTTACACCTATCACAGATTATATTTTATTACCAGTGCTATTTAAATCTTTAAAATATTCTCAGTATTTGTTTGTAATCTTTAATTTAAACTGATGGAGGTCATCTGCGGCAGAAAGGGCGATCGCATGAGCAAAAAATGGTATCGAATCCAAAAGCTGAAAGCAATATTCGTCCTAGCATTGGCAGTTATATTCACTAATGCTGTAGTCTCCTACGGCAACACTGTTAAGCTGATTTACAACCAGCAATGGGTGACATCCTCATATAAAGTTATTACCCAAGTTGAAAGTATCCAATCTACACTCCAAGATACTGAGACTGCACAACGTAATTACTTAATTACAGCAGATGCAGATGACCTAAAAACTTATCTTGTAGCTTATGAACAAACTAATCGCAACATTCAGACTCTCAGTAAGTTGACTGCTGATAACCATCAAAAGCAGCAGTGGGTTTCTTTGCTGGAGCCGAAAATTAACAGTAGACTCAACATTTTGCAACAAGAGATTTCCCTCAGACAAAACCAAGGATTTGAAGCAGTTCGACAGAGAATTTTATCTGTCAAAGACAAGCAAAACAGCAAAGAAATCCAACAGCTTATTCACGACTTTTTAGAGGTAGAGCAAAATTTATTACAGCAGGGAATGCAACAGTCGCAAGCAATTTCTCAAAAGGCGATAGTTACATTTTTTATCGCGGCTATTGTGGATTTGGTGCTGGTGGCGCTGCTGTATGACTTGTTGTGGCGCTATATCAGGCAACTTCAGCAGACGGAATTGGCCCTACGCCAAAGCGAAAATCGTTTACGAGCCATGATAGATGCAGAACCAGAATGTATCAACTTAATTGCCAGGGATGGAACCCTTTTAGAAATCAATGCAGAAGGGCTGGCGATGATGGAAGTGGAAAGTGCTGATGTTTTGATTGGCAAACCAGTTGATGCTGTAATTTTACCAGAGTATAGAGCAGCCTTTGCCGACTTGCATAAAAGTATCTGCCAAGGTAACAAGGGAACTTTGGAGTTTGAAATCGTTGGATTTAAAGGCACTCGCCGCTACATGGAAACTCATGCTGTACCACTGCTTAACGAATCTGATGGGACGTTCATCCATTTAGCACTGATACGAGATGTAACTCAGCAAAAACAGGCAGAACAGAAAATTCGTGAACAAGCAGCGCTGTTGGATGTATCAACTGACGCAATTGTGGTACGAAATATCCGCAACCAAATTTTGTTTTGGAATAAAGGTGCCCAGAGTTTGTACGGCTGGAAGGCTGAGGAAGTTGTGGGTAAGAATGTTTTGCAACTTTTGTATAAAGAGATTTCACCACAGCTAGAAGATGCTTACTTAACGGTGATGAATACGGGTGAGTGGCGGGGTGAGTTGCATCAACTGACAAGGGAAGGTAAAGTAATTATCGTTGAAAGTCGGTGGACACTGATACGACATGATAATGGACAACCCAAATCCATTTTGAGTGTGAACACCGAAATCACACAGCAGAAACAACTGGAAGCTCAACTTTTGCGATCGCAACGTTTGGAGAGTATTGGTACTTTAGCTGGCGGTATCGCCCATGACCTGAACAATATACTATCCCCAATTTTAATGTCAGTTCAACTGTTGCAGAGGAAATTGCCCGATCCGCAGAGTCAGCAAATACTGCAAACTTTAGAAAATAATGTTAAACGCGGTGCTAATTTGCTCAAGCAAGTATTATCTTTTGCACGAGGTATTGAAGGCAAACGAACAATTGTCCAAATTCAGCCTTTGATGGCAGAAATTGAGCAAATTATCGCTCAAACATTTCCTAATTCCATTATTTGCCAGATAGATATCTCTAAAAATCTCTGGTACGTTCGCGGAGATATAACTCAATTACATCAAGTACTGATAAATTTAGTAGTCAACGCCCGCGATGCTATGCCTAGTGGCGGTATTTTGAGGATTGCGGCGGAAAATCTGGTGATTGGCGAACATTCTGCCCAGATAAATATTGATGCGAAAGTGGGTTCTTATATTGCGATCGTGGTGACGGATACTGGGATGGGGATGTCGTCGGAAGTTCAAGAACGAATTTTTGAACCATTTTTCACTACCAAAGAGGTAGGAAAAGGTACGGGTTTAGGACTTTCCACGGTGTTGGGTATTATTAAAAATCACGGTGGTTTTGTCAATGTTTACAGTCAAGTAGGCAGAGGCACTCAATTTACAGTGTACTTACCTGCCTCAACATCCAGAGATACACATTCGCTGTCTCTAGAATTGGAATCAGTTACAGGAGATAGTTAAAAAAACTACAACCAAGCCCTGTTTATATATCAGAAAATTTGTTAACAAAATATACATTCTATATAAAATATACGCTATTAAAACATCTATTCAAACATAAACTCTAACAATAGGATGTTATGGTAAACACTGTTGTTGAAGAAGAATTCAGAATTCAGAATTCAGAAGGCTCAGTTGGCAGAAGGGAACCCACGTTTAAAAATGCGGGATTGATCTTGGAAGCCTTGTGTCTTGTGGCACTTTCCGCGACGCTCGATAGCGCAGCGTTAGCGACGCAGGAGCGTCTGACTCGCTTGCCGCCGGCGCTATCGACACAAATCTTTTTATACTAGTGCGGCTCTAGACCCACAACTAAAGTTTTTATTAATACTTCTTTCATAAAAGCCTTCTGCCCTCTGTCCTCTACCTTTATTTGTAACTATAAAATGTGTGTATTATCTCAATTAGGTTTACTTTTGAATAGCGGAATTATTGGTATTGCATTTATTCTAGTTTTAGACTTTTTAGCAGAGATTGGGATTTAGGAAAATTAAAATTGTTTATAGGTTATATATTTTGAATATTCAAATATTTTTTTGTTTACCATAAAAAAATTATGGTGCTGTTAAGAAAGTAACGAAGGTCAAAAAATAGATTTTCTTCCTGCCTCCTGCTTTTATTTGGTAAAACCAACCTAAAATACAAACCTTAGCCGCCAAAGCATTGCGTTACTAAATTTTATCTTATGACATCCGATCGCCCCTCTGAACAACCTGTATCTGAATCTACCGCAAATGAAGCGTCCGACGTAGAGCAGCAAGAAATTGCAGATGCTTTATTTCCCATCGTTGGCATTGCCGCCTCTGCGGGTGGATTAGAGGCATTTACGCAGGTACTTAAGCATTTGCTTACCGATACAGGGATGGCATTTGTGCTGATTCAACACTTAGATCCTAACCACAAGAGTCTGTTGAGCGAGATTCTAGGAAGAACAACTTCAATGCCCGTCAATGAAGTGCGAGACGGCGTGACTGTGAAACCTAACCAGGTTTACATTATTCCGCCTAACACTAAGATGATGCTGTCTGGTGGAGTGTTGCAACTCACGCCGCGAGAGAAAGTTCATGGTAAATATATGCCTGCTGATGCATTCTTTACTTCATTGGCAGCAGATCGAGGGCACAAAGCGATCGCAGTTGTTTTATCTGGAGCAGATGGAGACGGTTCACTAGGGCTAAAGGCAATCAAGGCAGCTGGAGGCGTGACTTTTGCTCAGTGTGAAGACACGGCAAAATTCGATAGTATGCCCAATACTGCTGTTGCCACCGGGAATGTGGATTTTGTGCTACCGCCGCAAAAAATCGCCGAGGAACTGGTAAACCTCAGTCGCAATCCTTTTATTTCTAAGTCATTGCCACTGATCGCGGTTGAGAAGTTGCCCGAACAGGGAGATGCCCTGGCGACTATATTTGTATTACTGCGATCGCAAACTGGCGTTGACTTCAGCCACTACAAGCCCAACACCCTCGATCGCCGAATTCAGAGGCGAATGCTGTTGTATAAACTAGAACGCTTGGAGGATTATGCCGAGTATTTGCAAAACAATCCGGGTGAAGTCAAGGCGCTCTATGAAGAAATTCTGATCCACGTCACCCATTTTTTCCGCGATCCCGAAGCATTTGAAGTGTTGAAAGAGCGAGTCTTTCCTACCATCATCCAAAACAAATCAACAGAGTTGCCGATTCGGATTTGGGTAGCTGGGTGTTCGACGGGTGAAGAAGTGTATTCCATCGCTATCTCCTTGCTGGAGTTTTTATCAAATAAAGTCACCTCGCCGCCGATCCAGATTTTTGCCACAGACATCAGCGAGATAGCGATTGACAAAGCGAGAACGGGTATTTATGCAGAGAATCAAATGGTGGAAGTCTCACTAGAGAGCCGCCGCAGATTTTTTAATGCCCTTGAAGGCGGTGGATATCAAATTAGTAAAGCTGTCCGCGAACTGTGTGTGTTTGCTAGGCAAGACTTGGGCAGTGATCCCCCTTTTTCTAACTTAGATTTAATTAGCTGCCGGAATGTACTGATTTACTTGGACGAAACGTTGCAAAAACGGATATTGCCCATCTTTCATTACAGTCTTAATCCCACTGGCTTTTTACTGCTAGGGACTTCAGAAAGCACAGGTAAATATTCGGACTTGTTTATTCAGATTGACAAAAAGTATAAAATCTATAGTAAAAAGCTAACTGCAATTCGTCCAACTTTTTCGTTCATTACCAGCAATTATCCGATAGTAAAAGTGGACGAATCAAAGCCGACCAATGAGAATCCATCGGATGAGTTTGATTTAGAGAAAAAAACTGACCAACTAATCTTGAATCACTATGCCCCAGTGGGTGTAGTAATCAACGACAAGATGGACGTGCTGCAATTTCGGGGAGAAATCGATCTCTACCTCAAACTTGTACCGGGGAAACCGAGTCTTAACTTATTCAAAATGGTGCGCGAGGGTTTGCTCATCGAGCTACGGGCGACAATTTATCAGGCACAACGGCAAAAAATTCTAGTTAGAAGAGAAGGGTTACGAATTGAAGAGGGCGATCTTTCAAAAATCATCAATCTTGAGGTGATTCCATTCAACCCTGGGACTGGCGAAGAACTCTACTTTCTAGTTTTATTTGAATCAGCCCCACTCACAATTAACAACCCCAGCACAGTAAATTCTGAGAGCGAAGAGCAGTCAGACTTAGCGCAGGAGATTGTTCAGCTCAGGCTTGAACTTGCAACCGCCATCAAAGAGCGGGCTGCAACTCAAGAATATCTGCAAGCGGTGATCCAAGAGCAGGAGCATATCAATCAAGACCTGAAAGTTGCCAATGAAGAAATCCTCTCTAGTAATGAAGAGTTGCAAAGCACCAATGAGGAGCTAGAAACTGCCAAAGAAGAGATTCAAGCAACTAACGAAGAACTCAACACCACTAATGAAGAACTTCGTAGTCGAAATCTGGAATTACACCAAGTTAATAACGATCTCACGAATTTGCTTGCCAGTATTAATATTCCCATTTTGATATTGACTTTGGACTTACGCATTCGACGTTTTACGCCAATGGCGCAGCGACTTTTCAATTTGATTCCCACCGATGCTGGACGACCTTTGAGCGACATCAGAGCAAATCTCGATGTTCCTGAGTTAGAAACTATAATTTTGGAGGTTCTTGACACACTCAGCATCAAAGAATTAGAAGTCCAAACTCTGGGGGGACATTGGTACAACCTCCGCATCCGTCCTTATCGCACTACAGAAAACAAGATTGACGGTGTAGTGTTGGTGTTAATAGATATTGATGTTCTTAAACGCAGTGCCGCAACCTTAGAACAAGCCAGAAATTATGCTGAAGCGATTGTGGAGACAGTACAAGTGCCCTTAATCGTCCTTGATGCGGATTTCCGGGTGAACAAAGCCAATCGCTCGTTTTATGAAACATTTCAGGTTTCACCATCAGAGACAGCCCAATCTCTGATTTTTGAACTAGGGAACGGTCAATGGAACCTGCCAGAACTGCGATCGCTCTTAGAAGAAATTCTCGCCAACGATACCAGTATTAACAACTGGGAAGTAGAGCATAGTTTTGAGCGGATTGGGGAGAAAACCATGCTGCTCAATGGGTGGAAAATTATTGAACAGGGCGAGGCTCAAATGATTTTGCTGACCATTGAAGATATCAGCGATCACAAACACTTAGAGTTAGAGCGATCCGAGCTACTAGCGCAGGAGCAGTCAGCCCGTCAACAAGCAGAAATTGCCAACCGAGCCAAAGATGAATTCCTGTCGAACCTCTCCCATGAACTTCGTAACCCGCTTAATACTATACTGGGCTGGGCGCAACTTTTCCGCACCCGCAATTTAGATTCAGAAGCAGTCATTCGTGCCTGGGAAGTTGTGGAGCGGAGTGCTAAAGTGCAAGGTCAGTTAATCGATGATATGCTGGATGTCTCCCGAATTACGAGTGGCAAGCTTCATTTAAATACTCGTCTAATCGATCTAGTTTCAGTAGTGGATGCCGCCATTGAGTCTATCCAATTTTCCGCAGAGGCGAAAAGCATTGAAATTGTTTCACAGTTGAACTCGGCGACGGTTGTCGGAGATTTTGACCGTTTACAGCAAGTTCTGTGGAATTTACTTTCTAATGCCATTAAGTTCACTCCAGCCGGTGGGCGAGTGGGAATTATACTCGAAGCTGTATCTACTCACGCTGAACTTCGAGTCAGCGACACAGGAATTGGCATCCGGGAAGACTTGCTGCCATATATTTTCGATCGCTTCCGTCAAGGAGATTCCAGCAGCAGCAAAACAAGTCAGGGACTTGGATTAGGCTTGTCAATCGTCCGTCATCTGATAGAACTTCATGGTGGAACAGTTCAAGCGCAAAGTCCAGGTGAGGGACTAGGAACTACGATCATTGTCAGGCTGCCTCTGCGCTTAATGCCACCGGAGATTACACCACCAACTTATTTAGAGCCGAGCATTTTATCAGAGACTCCAGATACATTAGATGGTAAAAATCCACCCCTTACCCTTGAAGGATTATGCATCTTGTCTGTAGACGATCAAGAGGATAGCCGCGACTTATTAAAGTGGATGTTAGAAGAGTTTGGGGCTGAAGTAGTGGTTGTGACATCGGCAAAGGAAGCGATCGCTGCTTTAACTGAATCCCCTGGCAAATATGATGTGCTTCTAGCAGATATTGGGATGCCAGATGAGGATGGTTACTCCCTGATTCGTCAGGTGAGAGCGCTTGAAACTGAAGCTGGGGGACAAATTCCAGCAGCAGCAATTACTGCCTATGCCACCGAGCAAGAGCGGCAAAGGGCAATTGATGCTGGTTTCCAAATGCATCTCGCTAAACCGATTGAGCTTACTGAATTGGTATTGATGATTGCAAATTTGACTGGACGAGGCACAGATAATTCGTAATTCTTCAAGGAGGCAGGAGGCAGGAGGCAGGAGGCAGGAGGCAGGAGGCAGGAGGTGTATAATGATGTAATTTCTCCCAACTTCCTACTTCAAACTTCTTGCTTGCGCCATGAGTTATAGAGAACAATTTATTTGGCAGCGTGGTGTCAAGCTTGCCATTAACTGCTATCGACTTACCGAAAAATTCCCGAAATCTGAACTCTACGGATTAACTAGCCAGATTAGACGCTCGGCAGTTTCCGTGCCATCAAATATAGCTGTTCGCGCAGCGTCTCGTTAGAGAAGGTTATGGAAGACGGACGCAGAACGAATATATCCAATTTCTACACATTGCTTTAGGTTCGCTTCGAGAACTTGATACTCAATTGATTATTTCTAAGGAAGTCGGATTAGCATCGCCTGAACTATTTACTCCTATTTTGGAAGAAGTCGATAGGTTTCAAAGAATTTTAGTGTCAAGTATTCAAAAGATTAAATCTTAAAACCTTTCTGTCTCTTGCCTACTGCCTCCTGCCCTCTGCCTCCTGCCTTCCTCGATCAAATGTTTGAATCAACGTTTCAATTACGTATAAATTGTATAATCTGCACCTAAAACATTCCAAAGGTACAGGTTATATCTTACATTTTTACTTAAAAAGATATAGAGGATCTTTGATTTTTTTTAATAAAACAAAAGGTATCAACTATTAATTAGAGGAGTCTTACACATGACTGCAACCTTCATGAGGAGGCCTAAGTTTCGCAATGCCCAATGGGTGAGCTTTGTTGGTGGAGAAGGGATTGTACGCAGCTACACACCTGAATATGGCAGATGGATGTATGTCATTGAGATGGTATTAGGGCTAGAGCCTGACTTTGGCAGAGTTGGTGTAGAAACGATGATACTCCTTACCGAGACAGATTTACTTACGACATACAGCGAATTTCAAGCTGGTGAAATGAAGAGTGCTGAGTGCAGTGGGGCGTAGCTAATTCTGACTTCTGAATTCTGCTGTAAGTAGGTTTTTGATAAGGAGGTGGAAAATGTTTAAATCTACCAATTTAATTCGGGGTAAAATCTACTCTTGCCGAGGGGAACAAATCAAATTTAGCCATCAATCTCGTAATCAGAGATTCTTTTTTGTAAACAGTAGTGGTAAGCGCTTGATGTTTACATCCAATTTCATTCAGCGAGAACTTTATGAAATCAAAGTACTAGCAGAACAGTAGGGGAAGCTTCATGCAGCAAGACAACTCTGATTTAGTCAAACAAATCAAAGATTTCAAGACTTATAGTTACTCCTGAGATGAAGTTATCCAAAAATTCAATTTTGGCAAACAATTAGAGCAAGACTTCAATATCATTAATGCTCATTTTCGCTGATTATAAATCAAGTACTAGTCCCTTCTCTTCGTTCGCGCAGCGTCTCGTTGGCATTCACGTTACCGTCTCTGAAAGAGAAGCCTCTCTCCTTTTAGGCTACGGTGTACACACATCTTTCTAGAAAACCAAAATCGTTGTAGATCCCCCTAAATCCCCCTTAAAAAGAGGGACTTTGAGAGCTTTTTGCCCCCTTTTTTAAGGCTACGGTGTACACACAAGTTTATTGACTTGCACTTTTAATGCATCGACCTGCAA
>NZ_JAWJTF010000026.1:0-23372 GCF_048836525.1 Nostoc sp. CALU 546 | reverse complement strand
CATCGACCTGCACCTTTAATGCATCGACCTGCACCTTTGATGCATCGACTTGTACCTTTGATGCATCGACTTGTACCTTTGATGCATCGACTTGTACCTTTGATGCATCGACTTGCAAAAATTAACCTTAAATATGCGATTTGGTGAGGGTTTTAAACTCGGTTATTCATCCGCCAGCGATGCACTGAGTTTCGACTGCGCTCAACTACCGCCGGTCGTTGTGTCTGTCATACAGAATTCATTCTGAATTCTGACTCCTGACTCCTGAATTCTGTTCGATAAATGCTAGGAGATTTTTAACCAATGGCTAGGATGAATAGCACTTCATTAGCAGCGAGTAAAAAGGAATTATCATGAGAAAACTTGTTATTGCTGAACGCGTAAGCCTCATTGGTCATATCGTATCAACAGTATTTGGATTGGTAGGAATACTACTGGTTATACCTAATGCCCAAGTAATTTTTAACTTATCCGAGCTTGCACAAACTGCCATCCAATGGAGTATGGCAGGAGGCGGTGTAGTTTATATGATTTTAGGTGCAGCAGGTGTTTTCTTGTATGCCACGCGGATTTTGGGTTTAGGTCGCGCCTTAGCATTTCTGTTGCCATCAGTATTTATTTCTCTAGGAAGTGAATTACTAGGAACCAGTACTGGTTTTCCATTTGGTCATTATAGTTACTTAAGCGGTTTAGGTTATAAGATTGCGGGTTTAGTCCCATTTACAATTCCCTTGTCGTGGTTTTATTTGGGATTTGTTTCTTACCTACTGGCACGCGCAGGTTTAGAAGTGGACAAAAAACCCAATTTGTGGCGGCATATAAGTGCGATCGCTTTGGGTGCTTTATTACTAACCTCCTGGGATTTTGTTCTCGATCCTGCAATGAGTCAAACTTCTCTACCCTTTTGGTATTGGCAACAACCAGGCCCCTTCTTTGGAATGCCTTACCAAAACTTTGCGGGGTGGCTGGGTACTAGCTCAGTATTTATGGCTGTGACTGCACTGTTGTGGAGAAATAATCCTATTAACTGGGAGCGATCGCAACTTAATATACCTTTTGCAGTTTATTTAAGTAACTTTGGTTTCGCTACAGTCATGAGCTTAACAGCTGGATTCTTTGTACCTGTGTTGCTAGGCTTGTTGCTGGGTGTCACACCCGCAGTGCTGCTGTGGTTGAAAGGCTCACCTACACCTGTCCAAGTTCCCATTGAATCACCAGAAATCTCTGTAGCTAGAGTTAAAGTTACAGCGAAATGAAAGGGCATTAGGAGTGCTGAGTTAGGAGTTAGGAGTTTTGTTTACCCCCTTGTCCCCTCATCTCCCCCACTCCCCCTGCCATTCTCGCTTGGAGAGTTATTTTATCGGCAATAACAAACTAGCTTCAATCTCTTGCCGCACAAGGTCTGTTATCTCACAGTTGCTATTGAGGCAATCGAGAAGCAACTGATTGGCATCGTCATATTGTTGCAATACTTGCTGTTGCTGTGGGCTGAAGTGCCAGTGATGCTCAATGTTTCGATGCTTTAAAAATTTTTGCAAATATGGATCTTGAGCAACTAACGCATCAATTTCTTGCTTCATCAACAGTACCAAAAAATCTGCATTCCGTAGCATAGCAACCGTTAACAAAAAGATTTCACGCCACCTGGGTTCAGTAATATGAGTTACCAAACTTTCTAACGGTTGTTTTAATGCTTGCAAATTATAACTGGCAACGATTTTTCGAGCAGTCAGGTATTCTTGAAATGTCAAATAAGAGAAAGAAAAAATACCCCGCACTCGTTCTGCGAGTAATCCATGTTGCAACTCTATCGCCTGAAGTACCCCTTCACTATCTAATTGCAATTCCTCTGGTTCTGTGGAAGCATTCGGCAAATCACCGATATAATCGCTAATGTGTTGCTCAACAATACGTTGTTCAAAAAAGTAATTACCCTGCTCAAATGTTGCGCTAGCAACCTGACTCAGCAACTTAAGTTTTTGTGGTAATGAAAAATCTTGGTATACTTCATCCCGCTCAATTGGTTTAGTTTTGTCCCATTTGCCGAGTAGGAGGTCTAAACATTGCTTATAAAATGCAGGTTTTTGGGTTGGGAATTTGTTCTGGTGATGAAAAACCCAGCAGGCGAGATGCAAAAACAAGGGAGTGACAGCAAGTCTCCGAAATTGCAAATTTTCAGGTAAATCTAGTTTCTCAATAAACTCAAATGCCTGTTCTTGTTTATCCTGGATGTTCGTTTTCGTAACTGCTGTAAACCACTTCTGAGCAAAAGCAACAATTTGATCTTGACTAAAAGGGGCAATTTCAACATCTGTAAAGCGTCTGATGTTGAAAGCTTTAGCTGCCGTGCGGCAGGTGACGACAAACATATTCTTTTGATATTTTTCAGATAGTCTGCGAATCTCATTGACGACACCAATGCTTTCTTGATGGAGTACTTCATCTAATCCATCCAGCAATAGCAACACTCTGCCCTCCAACAACAAAGTTTCCGGCACAGATGGATCTGAAATTCCACAGGTGAGGAATTCCTTGCAAATATAATTGAGTAAATTGAACTCTCCTGCAACTCTCGTTTCGTCGGCAAAATCTCTTAAGGTGACAAAAATAGGAACCCGATTTGCAGCAAATCTCCCTCGGTTGCATTGAATTGCCAGATGTTGTAAAAAAGTGGTTTTACCTGCTCCCGGTTTACCCAACACCCGCAGCTTTGAATAAGTTTGAACTGCTGCGATTCCCGCCATTTGTGTCTGGGATACTTCACCTAAACCAAAGCGATCGAATTCTTTTGATGTAAACTTTTGCAAATCAGCAAACTCTAACCATTGAAGGCTAGCAATCTCCTCCAAAATGTTGACATCGATGTAAATATCGTCTAGTATAACCGGGCGAGTAACATCTAATAACTGCAAAGTGCCGCACTGGTCTTGAATTTTGTCGAAGCGTTGCGATCGCACAAATTGTACTAGAGCATCAATATCTAAAAATTCAGCAGCACCAAGTTCTTTTGATTCGCTTAATTCTTCTGGAGGATTATCCGCAATCTCCCGCCAATTCAACGACAACACAGAACAAATTTCTATAAAGATATGACGCTCAACTGGACGCCCAGTAAAAAATCGCCAAATTGGTTGGCGAGTCTTTAAGTTAACTTCAAAAGCCAAGTTGTCTTGTGTCCACCCCTTATGAGCAAACGCTTTTTTAGCTTGTTCAATCCCAGGGAGTGATGCTTGGAGCGATCGCTTTACCATAGAATTACACACATCAGATAAAAATTCTTCATCTTGACATCATTGCTACATCTAGTTTCGGAACTACTTAGAAACTATTTAAGTTTTTTTAAATGCTAATGATTTATTTAAAGCATCTTCCCCTAATATCCTCTCATTGCATAATTTTCAGTTAAACATGATTGCTTTAAGTGTTATTTTTAACTTTTTATTTTGTGTATTAGGAAATTTTGGTGTATTTAATAACTCTAGTGCTGCGGCAATCTAAACTTTTATGTAAGATTAAATGTCGCTGTCATTGTACCACTCCTTTACGGTTATGTATAAAATTAACCTAATATTGTAAGAAACTAGCAAGATAAATGAAACCAAACTTGATAAGCTAATTAACGCAGTGGATTTAAATGTGAGAAAAATCAAACTACTGGCTTTGATATTAATTAGTTTGACAATGGTGTTGTGGTTTAATTTGCGTTCTTCAACACCGTCAATACTGACTGTTGCATCTTCACCACCAAAAACTATTCGCTACTTCGAGCGCACTTTGCCCCAAAGCATCGCTCACATTTTGTTAATTCCAGCGAATAGCAGATTTTTGGTGACTCCTGCACTATCACAGAAGGTAGCCACTGTAGAGGAATTTGCCCAGAAGCATCGAGCCGTAGCTATTTTGAACGCAGGCTTTTTTGACCCAGTTAACCAAAAATCTACATCCTATGTCAGCCTACAAGGGAAGTTGGTAGCTGACCCCAAGGAAAATGAGCGACTGGTGAACAATCCCAACTTAAAACCTTACCTGAGTCAAATATTCAATCGTGCAGAATTCCGCCGCTACTTATGTGGGCAAACTATCCGCTATTCCATTGCCCTACATAGTCGGTCACCACCAGCAGGTTGTCAGTTAGTCGATGCTATCGGTGCTGGCCCAGGTCTATTACCAGAACTCACGTCAGTAAAAGAGGGCTTTGTGGATAATGCCAATAAACGAGATGCACTTGGCAGTAACCAACCCAATGCCAGGACTGCTGTGGGTATAACCCGTGATGGCAGCGTTATTTTAGTTATGGTGGCTCAAAAACCCTCGACTCCTGCTAACTCTGGGATATCCTTACCAGCATTAGCTGATTTTATGAAAACTCTTGGTGCTGATCAAGCGATGAATCTGGATGGCGGGAGTTCGTCTTCACTTTATTACAAGGGCAAAACCTTTTACGGGAAGGTTGATTTGGAAGGAAATCCTATCAAGCGTCCCGTGAAATCAGTTTTGCTGGTTCAGGAAAATTAGTTTTGAAGGCTATCTGAGAGAGGAAGTCTTTACCCGGATTTCTCACCACACCTATTAAAGTCTGCGCTTGTGCAGGGGAGAAGTAATAAGTAATGAGTAAGAAGTAAGAAGTAAGAAGTTTTTACTCATTACTCATTACTCATTACTCATTACTCATTACTTCTCTTCTCCTCCATCAAACGCCTTGAGAAGAGTGAGAAATGCGGGTTTACTTTCCTCTTACCGCCGACTGCGAAAACCCTGTCTTCCATTAACTTGGTCAAAGAGGACATCATATTTATCAAAAAATGCGATGCCAGTATTTACAAATATAGGAAGTTCTGACTGCGGCGAGATACTCAAATTCCAGCGATTAAATCCGTCGCGGGTTCCTGGTGCCAAGCTGTAATCAAAAATGCTATTAATTCCTACTTTCAGAGCATTTGCTGAACGTAACACTCCTGGTTTGAGTTTACCTGCTGTAGAAGCTGACTTAAATTCAGTCAAACCATTAATGGTTCCAGTATCAGTGATCATTTTGCCATTACAAGAATTTTTAGCAGAACTCCCAGCAAGAGTTAAACAAACTTTACTCAGTTGAGAGTCCCATCTGTTACCGGGTACACCATTAATTTCACTTTGTTTACTCCAAGGAGCCATTTTGAAACCTGCTTGATTATTGGCAGTCAAACCGAGAATTAGGCTGCCATTGTTGTTACTACCATTATTTCCCATCACTATAAATCCGTTACTCAGATTGCCTGGTAATTTTCTCAACGGATTATAGAGAAGTGACTTTTCAAAATAGTTGACACCGATAATACCGGAAAATGGCGCACCACTCTTTGCTGAACAATTAGGCTTTTGGGCAATACATTGGCGGCTAGTAACAATCTGTACCGGAACGGGTTCTGCGGCGGGAAGCAAACCAAATCGGACATTAGTATAAACTAATTCTCCCTCTAGGATAGTACCATCACTTAATACTTCCTTGATATTTTCTCCCGTTCTGCGGATTGGAGCATTACCTAAAAACTCTTTGGGAACTCGCAGCCCTGCTGACCCTGTATCTAATAAGATACGCTTTGGTTGACCATTTGCGATCGCCATTTCTAGAAAATAGCCGCGAACACGTTGGCCAAGGGAAGGTTTTGGATATAAAGGTAGGGATATGGTATCAAAAGTTGGTTTTCGGGGTGTATTTTGAGAGATATCGCGCAACGCTGGTTTTGGGAAAAGAGCCGCAAATGCTGACTGGCGTTGCGCTGCTGGTTCCGGGGCGATATCCCAAAGGCTTTCGTAGTAGAAAAAGCCGCTACCTAAACCGCGTTCTTGCGCTGCTTGTACCTGGGATTGGATTTGTGGCATGGAAACTGGACGATTTCGTAACCCAGCCATAATACCGATACCAGTTGGGATGACTTTTTGGGTTTCTAAAATTTCTGGGCGATTAATTTGAGCGATAAAACTTTCTAAATCATTACGGTATACCTGCATGACCAACTCATCCACAATACCCAACCGTACCCAGTTCAGCCAGTCTTGCAGTTGCAGCTTGTAAGCAAAATCATAGTAATTGGGAGAAACTGCGAAGATAGCATTCGGTTTTCGGGCTTTCACGGTTTGGTGGAGGTGTACCATGAATGCAGTAATTTTATCTGCCCGCCATTTTATCCATGCTTGGGCTTGGGGATTAGGTGGAGGAGGATTGCCAGTTTCTTGAGTATATAAATTA
The DNA here is from genome assembly GCF_048836525.1 of Nostoc sp. CALU 546. NCBI lineage: Bacteria > Bacillati > Cyanobacteriota > Cyanophyceae > Nostocales > Nostocaceae > Nostoc > Nostoc sp. CALU 546. Next base: position 17,143 of record NZ_JAWJTF010000026.1, on the reverse strand, counting down.
ATTGTGTATTTATCGTAACCAAAATCCACAGGTAAACTCATGTGGTCGTCAAATTGAACGCCATCAGCATCGTATTGAGTAATAACTTCCATCACGAGTTCGGTGATAAGCTTTTGCACTTCGGGGTGAAACGGATTCAACCACGCGACTTCACCCGCAGCACTAATTGAAGTTTGAGTCCCATCCCGTTTTTGTGTCAGCCAATCTGGATGCTGAGATGCAAGTTCCGAAGTTAGGGGAACCATGAAACCAAATTCAAACCAGGGTATTGCTAGTAGACCTTCTCTGCGGGCTTGGCTGATAATGTCTGCAATCACATCTTGTCCATCTGTCCCCTTGAAGAAGAAGGGAATACCCTTTTTTTGCATGATGGCGCTGGGGTAATGTGTATAGCCATCGTTCCACACGACTGGATAAACGGTGTTAAAGTTTAACTGCCGCAGTTGGCTCATAGCTGCTTGCACCTTTGAGCGATTTCGGAAAACGCTAAAATCGTTACCACTCAGCCACACCCCCCGAATTTCTTGACGAGGTTGAGGAGGTAGTTGGGCAATAGCAGGAGCAAAAGTATTGAGTAGCAATACCGCAAGAAATGATATCAGACATAATAATGGCAACAGACGCTTCCTTAAAAGCCACCAACCTTGACGAACGAAAGGCACTCTACCAGACGCTTTGCGTAGCTTGCTGCGACATAGGAGTAAACCTCTACGCATAGGCTTAAATAGTAAGTTAGTTAGAGTAGCATTGATTTCTATGGTTTTTCCCCAGAACTGAGTTGTCATTACGTCTACTGACTAAATAAGGTTTATTGGTTATATTTAATTCCATATCAAGGTTAAATTGCTGCACCAGGAAAACTGATACAGTAATTTAGCTGCAATATGGTTGACGCAGTTATAGAGTTAGTAGTGCCAAATAGAAATGTTGCAAATGTAACCTGTAAGAAGTTCTCGTTGCTCTCATGCCTACGCCTGGTAGATTTTTTGCATAGCACCATTCGCTCCTATTGGAATTAAGTCACAATGATAATAGGCAATCATAGAGGGTGCTGTTATGTTTCGTTTAACTCAAACTGTTCGGAACTTGTTCCTTCGTCTTCAAGGCTTGTTTGGTATTCTATTCAAAAGTGTTTCCAATTCCGTAGGAAATTTATTTGGTTTTTTTGCCAAGCTTTTCGGATTTAGTAGTTCTGGTTATTTCTTGGAATCTGATGAAGTGCAAGGTATAAAACAAGCTTCTGCAAAAGAGCCAATTGAAACGAATCGGGATAACACTGCTAAAATTCCTACCACTAACCGCCGTCGTTCTAATGCCAAAATTGACGACTACTACCTCAACATGGCTCGTGATGTGAAAAAGAATTAACAAAAGCCATCAATTGGAAGGTGATCTTAGTAATGCGTTAGCGTACCACTCCGTGGAAGCAAGCTACGCGCAACGTCTGGTAGATAAGCTCGCCGTAGGCATCGCTTTGCCAGGGTAAGATCATCTCAATTAGGGTTGACATAAGGACTCAAAAGACTTTTAGCCTGCACTATGCCTAAATGTTAGTAGTGCGTAGGCATAGCTCATCGTAGACATCGTTTTTAGATCGAAAAAAATAGCCAAAGCTTTCTTTTGCTTATCGCTTGAGCATTGCGGCGCTCAAGCTACAGAATTTTTGTTTGACTTTTTTACTTATTGTGTAGGGACTAACAATTAATTACTGTTAAAATTGTTATCTTCGCAAACTCTTGATCGGCAGTCACCAAACTTGCTGAATTTTGGATCGCCATTGCTGCAATGATTGCATCTGGTAGTTTCAACCGATATTGTTGGCGAATTTCAATGATTTTCTTAATCAAAACAGCATCACTCGCCACTAAATTGACAACCTCAACTCGTTGCAAAAACTGCTCAAAAAGCTGGTAATCCTCTTGACTCAGCCCAGAAAACGCGAGAAATTCAATTTGGCTAATAACTGAAACTCCAATCCAATCAGCACCTTGAAGTAATTGAATAAGTTGAGAACTTCCTTGAAGCAGAGCTACTATCGCATTCGTATCCAACACGTAGCGATTACCACTCATCGCGTAGATTTCTCTGCATTGCTACCGCATCTCCCCGCCAAGTTAATCTCCCGACTAAATCAGAGAAATCATAACTAGGTTGCTTTTCCTCTGACGAAACTGGATTCAAAACAACTACAATGTCCACTTCAACCGCCGCTAACTGCGTTGGAATATTAAGATTTAAATAACCTGATTCATCGATTTTAGTTGTAAGTTTTAAAACTTCCATTGCCAAATAATTAGTAAACCTCATCTTATTCTAAATTTTGTAGAGCGAGCATTGCTCAATCAGATCCCCAGAACCCCGACTTTTTTGAAAAGTCGGGGTTCTTGTACCTCACAATAAATCCTATTCTCATTCCCTATTCTCGCTAGCCGCTAAAAAAATCTGTTACCAAAACAGAAATTCTCTGATATAAAGCACAAAATACGCAACCACGTTGCTGTTTCTCCAGGGTTTTCAACCTACCTTTAACAAAAGTTTTGTCCAGCTTGAGGCTGGACAATAGTTAGAAATATTTTTGAGATGGAATATTTACTTGATTTTTAACTTACCAAATCAACTAAGGCGTTGCTTTGAAAGCGGACTATAGATGAAACTGAGCATCCGCGATAATTCTCAGAGGTGAATACTGATAGTGTGATATTAGCTTGACCGGGATCTAAAATGCGCTTTACCTTGCAGGTTTGCATTTTGTTGTTGCAGTAAGCAATAATGCGATCGCCAGCCTTGACTTCTAACGCTTGAATTTTCAATTAATACCAACCTTGCCAGGAGTTTGCTTAGTTAAAGGAAAAATATATTGCTATATTTTACTTGCTCAACAATAGCAATGTTGTTTTATTGTAACACAAAAATTAATTAAAGACATCAATGGTATCAATTTAATCTTGATAGTGTCAAGTTTATTCATCCTCAAAACAGTATTAAATGCTGGATTTTCAGAAAATAAGGAAAAAATATCGACCTTCACCTAGCATTTAGGCTGGAGCCTCTGTTGAAAAATCCAGATAGTGTAAACCTCTGCTCGAACTTCTCTGAAGCCAAATTTTTTCGAGTACAGATTTTTTCTTTCTATGTTTTTGTTACAATTATTGAAATTTTTACCCAAAAATACCACTATGGCTTTATATGCTGAATTACATAGACATCTGGGCGGCTCCGTCGTACCACGAGTTTTATGGCGATATTTCGAGCGACATTCTTCAGAGTTGATTTCCCGCTTTGCTGACTATTCAGACTTTGAAGATTTTTATACTCGCCCACGCAACACCTTGGATGAGTATCTAGAATTACACACCTTGGTAGAAAGTGTGCAAACTGTGGATACTTTGCCTTACTTTATTTATCGCTTGGTGCGGGGTGCTTACATTTTTGAAAATTTGGCTTATCTGGAACTGCGTTACACTCCCTATCTACGAACACCTGAGCATCTGAATCAATCTGAAAGAATTGACAAGATGACAGAAATTGTGCAGGTAGTAGGACTTGCCAGCCACCAGCCAGAACATCCGATTGTTACTAGCCAAATTCTCTGTATGCACACACGTCTACCTTATGAGGTGAACAAGGCGATTGTTGATTTGGCGGCGCAAAACAAGCAGTATGTCTGTGCAGTAGATGTAGCGGGGGGTGATAGCTATTACGCCGATCGCTTAGAAGAATGGATTAGCTTATATGATTATGCGCGATCGCTGGGTGTCAACACAACGGGACATCTATATGAAACCACCGCAGGTTGTTATCCAGAACTATTACCCTTTTTAATGCGAATTGGTCACGGCATCCAAATTCCCCTATTGTATCCAGAGTTACTTAATGATGTAGCTAAACGCGGACAATGTTTAGAAGTTTGTCCGACAACTTACCTGAAAACAGGTACTTTGCAGGATATACGTCAACTAAAATTAGTTTTTGACCGTTGTTTTGATGCTGGGGTTGATATCGCTATTTGTACTGATAATGCTGGATTGCACAATGTGCGTCTACCCTTTGAGTACGAAAATCTCTTGACTTACGACATTATTAGTTTTGAACAACTACAAGCTTGTCAAGATGCAGCTTTCCGTCATGCTTTTGCTTGGCCCTACAGTCAACGTCCCGCATCCCTGTTAAACGGTTTACTGAAACCTGAACCACCTAAAGTTTTGGCTATGAGAGATACTAATTAACAATCACATAGAAATATCCATAAATTAAGGTGATTTCATGTTAATTAATGTTGCAATCCCTGATTTTTTCTGATGCTGTAGAGAAAGTTGTGTGACTCCTGACTTCTGAATTCTTCTTCAATTGTGGTTCCTTTTTTGTTGATTTGGATTTTTGCTATAAGTCTTACGGAGGGAAGATTTGGCTTCACCAGAAAATTCTCAAAAATCATCTTTTAATTGAGTTTAGTTGACAATTAATAAAAATTTCTCATAAATTTCCCCCATTATCTCCCTGTGCCCCTAGAAGCTATAAACTATAATTTATGGCATCTACTATTCAAGCTCTACCAACAGAAGTCGTATATATCATTACAGCTGGTGAGGTAATCGACTCTTTAGCTTCTGTGGTGCGGGAATTGGCAGAAAATTCCCTAGACGCAGGTGCAACGCGAATTGTCGTTTCTCTATGGCCGCAGCAATGGCGAATTCGTGTTGCAGATAATGGTTGTGGAATGAACCTAGATGATTTGCAACAAGCAGCGACAGCCCACAGCACCAGTAAAATTCGATCTAGTGCCGATTTGTGGAAAATTAACAGTTTAGGGTTTCGGGGTGAGGCGTTGCATAGTTTGGCGACTCTGGCAGATTTGGAAATTTTGAGTCGTCCTGTAGGTGGAAAATTAGGATGGCGGATGGTTTACGGTGACGCCGGGGAAGTTGTGGAAGTTGAAGTAACTGCGATCGCACCTGGTACAGTGGTTACAGTTTCCAATCTTTTCGGTAATTGCTCATCTCGTCGTCAGGGATTACCCACAACAGCACAGCAAATGAAAGCCGTGCAAGCCACAATTCAACAAATCGCTATGTGTCATCCCCAAATCACCTGGCAGATTTGGCAAAATGACCGTCAATGGTTCACCATTTGTCCCGCTATCACAACTGGGCAGCTGCTACCGCAGATTTTACCGCAAGTGCGACAAGGTGACTTGCAAGAACTAAAACTCGAAATACCCAACCCTCCAAACTCCTATACAGAAGACGCGATGAATCGCGTCTCTACTTCAGACTCTTGTACAGACGCGATTCATCGCGTCTCTCCCCACTCAGCACTAAATTTAGTGGTAGGATTACCCGATCGCATTCATCGTCATCGTCCAGATTGGGTACGTGTAGCTATCAACGGCAGGATGGTGAAGACGCCGGAACTAGAGCAAACCATATTATCAGCATTTCACAGAACATTACCACGCGATCGCTATCCAATTTGTTTTCTACATCTTGCCATTTCCCCCAATCAAATTAACTGGAATCGCAATCCAGCAAAAACAGAGATTTATCTCAATGAAATCATTTATTGGCAAGAGCAAATTACCCAAGCAATTAACCAAGCACTCAGCATCTCTTCTAACAATCTTAAAGAAGCTGTTCACACAACACGAGTTAGTAAATTACTCAAAGCCGCAGAAGCCAAAGGCGGCTACAATTTCAATCCTCAAAATCCTAACGAAAATCCCAAAACTCCTAACTCCTCACTCTCAACTCCTAACTCCTTAAAAGCTGTCGCTCAAGTTAGCAATACTTACATTGTGGCGGAACATTCAGGTGGGATGTGGTTAATAGAACAGCACATTGCCCATGAGCGAGTTTTATATGAGCAATTATGCGATGATTGGCAACTTGTACCCGTCGAACCGCCAATAATTCTTTATCAATTATCGCCAGCGCAAGTATCGCAACTACAACGAATCGGTTTAGAAATAGAACCCTTTGGCGAACAACTTTGGGCAGTTCGTAATATCCCCGCCCCTTTGCAGCAGCGAGACGACTGTGCAGAAGCAATTTTAGAACTTAGTTGGGGAGGCGACTTACAAACAGCCCAAGTAGCCGTCGCCTGTCGCAGTGCTATTCGTAACGGTACACCAATGAATCAACAAGAAATGCAGACACTTTTAGATAATTGGCAACGCACTCGCAACCCCCGCACCTGTCCCCACGGACGCCCAATTTATCTATCCTTAGAAGAATCAGCTTTAGCTCGGTTTTTCCGGCGGAATTGGGTAATTGGTAAAAGTCATGGAATTTGATGTTTTTGGCAATACATTCGAGAACTGAAGGTTTTTAACCCGCACAGGCGGGTTTTGTCTGTATAGCCGCGACTTCTAATCTTCATAATTTCAGTATTTTTCGCTAGGGTAGAAAAAAGCAACTTTTGATAAACTAAGAGCGCATTTTGGATCAAATGTGTTCTTACTCACTTGCGGCTGGATTTCTTGTTTTTGATGAAAAAACACCTACTAAAAAAATTCAACAGCGAGTTGTACCATGATTGCGACACCTAAATTAAGATACTTAAACTGGGTAAAACAAGGATTTCACCAGCTTAGTATTCGGCAAAAAATTTTTTATGGCTACGGTTTGGCTTTGGGAATTGCAGTTTTGGGAACAACAGCGGGGTTGGTAATAGGCGATCGCTATTTCCAGCAAGCTAAACAACAAATGATCGTGGTTGATGAAGAAGGAAGCTTGTTAAGTAGTTTGCAAGGCGAACTGTTGGAAATACAGATTCGCCAACAAGAAATACTGCCTTTTTTGCAGCAGCCGCAATCTTTGCAAAGGGGAATTGCTGATTTCAAAAGCGATGTAGCGGATACCGAAACCTTGCTTGCTCAAGTGCAGGAATTTAGTCAAACTATTTCGCAAAGAGATTTACAAACTCTGTTCAAAAAGCATAACAGCACGATAGCCGGATATTTTGAACAATTCAGGTTACTAATTCGGCAAATTTTGCCATTAAGTTCACAGCCATCGGGAGCTACAAAAGCACAGCAATTAATCTCGAAATTCAGTCAAAGTCAGGATGCTCTCAAGTTTTATCAATTTGCCAATGAGTTAACCGACTTTGCCAAAACGCTTCAAAAACGGCAAGAGGAGGCTCATTTAGCTCAAGAAAAGGCTGCGCTAATCCAAGCTCAGATTATTATTGTTAGTATGCTGGTGTCAGTGGCGATCGCAGCCATCCTGGCTTTCTACACAAGTAAAATCATCGCCTATCCCATTAACGCGGTGACGAATATTGCCCAAAGAGTTACTCAAGAAGCTAATTTTGACTTGCAAGCACCTGTAATTACACAAGATGAAGTCGGAGCGTTAACTAGCTCCCTCAATCAACTTATTCAACAGGTGAAGCACCTTTTAGAAGAACAACAAGCCGAATCCCAAATCCGACTCATTCAAAGTGAGAAAATGTCTAGTTTAGGAAGGATGCTGGCTGGTGTCGCCCACGAAATTAATAATCCAATAAATTTCATTTCTGGAAACCTCGTACACGCGAAAACCTATACTGAGGATCTATTAGCGCTACTGCAAACATACAAAGCCGAAGTTCCTCACCCTTCCCCTGCGGTGGAAACATTAGCAGAAGAAATTGATTTGGAATTTTTGGAAGCAGATTTGCCAAAACTCTTCAACTCAATGACAGTTGGCGCTGACCGCACGCGAGAAATTGTGCGGAGTTTGAAAGATTTCTCTCGTTTAGATGACGGGGAAGTGCAGTTAGTAGAGCTACACGCTTGTCTAGATAGTACACTGTTGATTCTGAACAATCGCCTGAAAAATGGGATTAGCCTTGTTCGCAATTATGGAGAGATTCCACCGATTCCAGGCTATACAGGTTTACTTTATCAGGTATTTATGAATCTTCTCAGCAATGCCATCGATGCATTAGAGGAAAAATTGGCTGAAAATCCCGAATTTTTACCCGAAGTTACCATTATCACAGAATGTTGGCAGAATGATTTAGCGATCGTGCGAATTGTCGATAATGGCCCTGGTATTTCACCAGAAAATCAGCAAAAGATATTTGAAACATTTTTTACAACCAAACCACGCGGTATTGGTACAGGTTTGGGGCTAGCGATCGCATATCAGATTGTGGTAGAAAAACATCAAGGTAAAATTACTTGCAAATCTGAGCTAAATCAAGGAACAGAATTTGCGTTGGCTTTACCAATTTCTCATCCTTAAGCTAGTAGCTTTCAAAATTTTATTCGTTCATTATGAAGCTTGCGTGTCTTAATGTTTTAGAATACTGACGCAAGTCTGCCTATACATAAAGACTCGAAGCTAGTTTTGGCATAGCTTTTTGAGAACAAAGGAAAAAACAAACTTATGGGACTTTTCGATCAAATTCTTGGTGCCGTCGCTAATCCCAATCAACAGGGCAGTTTAGGTCAGTTGGGAAGTATTGTTAACACTGTACAGCAGTTGAGCGATCGTACAGGTGCAGACCCATCTACCATCCAATCAGTTTTGTCAATTGTGGGTGGTCAAGTGCGTTCTGCTTTACAACAAAAGCAAGCCACAGATGGGAATGAAGCCGCACAAAGTATAGTGAATCAATATGCTGGGACTTCTCCTAACCCCCAAGCCGTCAACTCGCTATTTTCTCCTCAGATACAACAACAGGTAGCTCAGATTGCTGCCCAACGCACTGGGTTAGATGCGGGGATAGTTCAACAATTGCTACCTTTAGCCGTACCTTTGGTACTGAATTTTTTGCAATCAGGTGCTAATGCTCAAAATCCCCAAGCTGGCGGAAATTCTGTACTGAATTCCTTCTTAGATGCTGACGGTGATGGTGATGTCGATATTGCTGATGCCATCCAAATGGCTAGTCGATACATCAGACGGTAACACTTTTCTCTACTCCCCACTCCCCTCCAATAAGCCCCTTGTCATCAGACATCGGCAATTAGGCCTTGCTAGATTCTGAGCTAAGACATAGGCTGAGAAGATAGGAAATTTGCAAATATAAATCAGACAGTCTATGTCTAAAGTTTTTGACTGTATTACTGAGGAAATGCAAGCCTTTATTGCTGCCCAACACCTTTTCTTTGTTGGCTCTGCACCTTTGAGTCCTACGGGCCATATTAACCTGTCTCCTAAAGGTCTGGATTGCTTTCGCATTTTCTCTCCCAACCGAGTAGGTTACGTAGACCTCACAGGTAATGCTAACGAAACATCCGCCCATTTGGAAGAAAATGGGCGGATAACCTTTATGTTTTGCGCCTTTGAGGAACCTCCCTGTATCCTGCGTCTTTACGGTCAAGGAAGCACGATTCTACCGAATTCTCCAGACTGGAACTCTCTTTACTCTCAGTTTTTGCCGATACCTGGAACTCGTCAAATTATCGTTGCTGATATTGAAAAAATACAAATATCCTGTGGTTTTGGTGTACCACTCTATGAATATCGAGGTCAGCGCCAGACTCTAGTAAACTGGGCTAATAAAAAAGGCGAAGACGGAGTTAGAGAATATCAACAGCAGAAAAATCTCGTCAGCATTGACGGTTTAGCAACACCACTGAGTAAATTAACCTAAATTTGCCTAATGGATTATTCAGATTTTAGAGTGAACATTATCATGCCCAACTTACGAATTACTTAAACCGATGCCTCCTTTAGCGAATTCTTCAACAGTTTTTTGTGAAAATTCATGAGTTGCGATCGCTTGCAACATTGCCAGTGGTAAAGTCAAATGATGCGCCCCGGCTTGCAATGACGCTGCTGCTTCTTCAGGAGATTTGATACTAGCTGCCAAGATTTCCGTATCACTGCCTTTGAGTACGCTAGCCATATCCCGCACCAAAGCAATACCATCACCCAATAACCGAGTAGCTCGATTTACATAAGCTATGGCAATTTTAGCTCCTGCTTCCCGTGCTACTGCTGCCTGTGCTGCACTGTAAATCGCTGTCACTGAACAGGTAATTTCTGGTGATAGACTCGCCACCACTTCAAAACCTAACGGTGTTGCGGGAATCTTCAAAATTGTTTGTGAACCAATAATCTCGAAAGCTTTTTTACCTTCAGCTAGCATCCCAGCTTTATCAGATGCCATAAGTTGATAGTATAACGGGCCATTCGTCAAGCGAACCAATTTTTTCAGCGTGGTTTCTGGTGGAGTATCGCTTTGAGACAACAGCGTGGGATTTGTGGTAATACCTTTCACCCATCCCCAAAGTTTAACAACTTCAGCTTCCGATGCGATCGCTGAATCCAGATATAGTGCCATAATTTTTCCTGAATCGATTGTTAAAATTAATTTACCAGATGTGCAACTTAAACTTTCTTACCTATCAAAATATTCTGTCTTATTTCCTAGCCCGTAGCATACTATAGGAATCCGCTTTGATTTCTGAAATAATTTGGNNCTTAGTTGTACTGATTTTTTAAAAAACAACGTACAACTCAAAAAGCCTATTTTTCGCCAACGCAAGTAAGTTCAAAAATCAAACCGGATTCCTATATTGATTCAGGACTGCCATCCGAAACTAGTTCATGAGCAAGATATTTTCATTAATTATGGCTGCTTAATTTATTCTTGACTATTACTGTTCCCTGTTGGGGAAATTTTATCGTGAAACTTGTTCCACCTCCTATCTCAGTATCTACATAAATTTCTCCATGATGTATTTCTAAACATTTTTTCACCACAGCCAATCCTAGTCCACTACCAACAATCTTGCCTACATTATTAGCACGATGAAAAGGCTCAAACAAATGCTGATGAAATTCTGAAGGAATTCCTATCCCATTATCTTTGACTTGGAAAATTATTGTGTGTGGTTCACAACTAAGAATTAAAAAAATATTTCCCTCTGGAGGTGAATATTTCATTGCATTTGAGAGTAAATTAGTCAAAATCGAATACAGTATATTTTCATCTAATTTGGCATGAGTACAGTTACCTTGACTGATAAATTTAATAGTATGCTGTTGTTGATTACAAAATTGGAGGTCTTCTATTAAATTAATGCAAAATGCTTCCAAATCCATCAGTTCTGGATTAAATTCCAATTTACCAGCTTCTGCCCTAGTCAAAGTTAAAATATCGGTTAGTAACTGGTTCATTGACCTAGCTGAAGATTGAATGCGATACAGATTTTTAAGTTTCTTCTCTTCTGTCCACTGCTGATTACTTTGAGCCAATAGTTGAGCAGACCCTAAGATAATACTCAATGGTGTACGAAATTCATGGGATACCATTGAAAAAAAGCGCAATTTCAATTCACTAAGTTCTTTTTCTTGAGCTAGAGTTTTTTGAATAGTTTCTGCTTGCTGGCGCTTAACTAATTGTTGATAAAGCAAGGCATAAACCCCTAGTAAAATAGCAAAACTCAAGAAAGTACCGAGGAATTCAATCAACATCCGGTTGCGGATATTATCTTGAGAATCTCTGACCGAAATTTGCAATAACTGTTCCTCCCTAGCTTGCATTTGGGTAAGTATTTCACGGATTTGATTCCGGTTTTGATTGCCTTGAATAATTAGAGGTGCTTGAATAGCAAAGCTTGATTTACCTGTTTCTTTGAGATTAATTGACTGTTTAGATAACTCAACTCTTTGAGTAATGAAGAATTTTAGCTTCGTTAGTTGCTGCTGTTGAGAGGAGTCATCAGCAATTTGTTGCTGCAACTTTTGGACTTTAGTATCTAGGCTTTGCATTGCCTGATAGTAACGTTTTAGTTCTGATTGCTCTCCATATAGGATATAACCCCTACGTCCTGCTTCTGCATCGGTTAGTGTAGCAAAAATGTCGATAATATTTTTCATTACCTCATGCGTATCCTTCACTTGATTGCTACTTGCAATTAACTGAGTAGCATTTTGGTAAGAAATAAGACTAGCTGTACCCATTAATAATAAACACAAGCCAAAACCAGAGGCAATCCATTTTCTTTCCAGCGACCATTTCATAGAAACAATCAATTAATCGTTCAGAGTCCACATCTTAGCCAAGAGCTTATATCAAAGTAAATATTTTCCAACAGAAGCCTAGTACCGCAAGGCGGAATTAAAAATTAAAAATCAAGACAGCGTAAGGGTTTTGTTGATTGGGAATGGGTGGTTTATTTCCGCCGTGCTGTACTAGTTCAGAATTACTTTTATTACTAACCGATTTCTACCCGATTTTTGCCTTTTATCTCCACAACTAGTTGTTAAAATTTTATATAAAATCAATCTCCTTGCACTAAAATGTCTCCAAATAAATTTAATTATTTGTTTGGAGAATTTTAATTTTATCAAACAGAATTCAGGAGTCAGGAGCCAGAATTCAGGATGAATAAATGGGTTTAAGACCCCCACCAAATTGAAAATTTGGTAGTCTACAATGAGTGGCGGGTCAGAATCACTCTTGTGGGGGATTCTGACCGGAGCTAACGGAAACGTCTCCGGCTCCGCTCCTGAATTCCGGCTTCTGAATTCTTCTTCAAATATTTCCTCGTCCTAAATCAAATTGAAAGTATTAAAGTATTAAGGTTAGATATTGGGATTCATCCTAGTTTTTAATTCACAAATATTCTAACAATGCGGATTTTGGTAGTTGAAGATGATGTACAGCTAGCAGAAATGCTGATGGAAGCCCTAATTGATCGTCAATATGTGGTAGATGTGGCTCAAGATGGAGAACAAGCGTGGGATTGCATCAAAGTCTTGGAATATGATTTAGTGGTGCTAGATATTACCTTACCCAAGTTAGATGGTGTGAGTTTTTGTCAACGCTTGCGATCGCCTATTGGGGAGCGGAGCATGTCGCGCAATCGCACAATACCTGTACTCATGTTAACAGCACGCGATACCCTTGGTGACAAAATTACCGGGTTGGATGCTGGGGCAGATGATTATATGGTCAAACCTTTTGAAATGTCAGAGTTAATGGCTCGTGTTCGCGCACTGTTGCGCCGTAATAATGCCACCACATCTTTCCTAGACTTTGGTTGGGGTAATCTGCGTTTAAATCCTAGCACTTATGAAGTCACCTATGCTGGCCAGTCCTTACACCTAACACCCAAAGAATTTGCTCTTTTAGAATTAATGGTTTCGAGCGGTCGGCGGGTGCTAAGTCGAGCCGGAATTATTGAGCGTATTTGGTCACTGGATGATCCACCCAGCGAAGAAACTGTTAAGTCTCACATTAAGAGTTTACGGTATAAACTTAAAGACGTAGGTGCTGCCGATGATTTTATTGAGACAGTTCATGGATTGGGCTATCGCTTAAAGCAGCTTTAGAAAACTAACCGATTTCTACCTTATATTTGCCCATTATCTCCACAATTGATTGTTAAACTGCAATTAAATTACTGAAATTAACCTCATTACACTACCAGTTCTCCAAATCGATTTAATTATTGACTTGGAGAATTTTAATTTTGACCTCTGCTAACCTGGATTTATCACAAGTGAGAAATCCAAGGATTGTGGGGAGATAGAAAAAAGCAACAAACCTCACACACCTTCCACACTATGAGTGAGAAATCCGGGGCTAACACACCACAACTTTAGGATGCTGCATTCTCCTATCGCTAACATACTCTAAGTGGATTTAAAAAATAAAATATTAGTCCTAATATAGAGATTTATTTAGATAACATTACTTTTCTAATCACCGATTTTCCCCCATTACTAACCGATCTTTCAACTTTTCAAGCGTAATATATCAGAACAAAACTACGTTGGGAAGTTTATATTTCCTAGAAGGTTTTTACACGTTTATTTGGATGATAGGTAACTTTTAAAATTAGAATCTTTACTACAAGTATCTCATTTGTGAAATTTTGTGTCCTTTACAAGGAAATTTTAATTATGAATACTCTTGCCTCTTTAAATTTAGTTAAATCTCTAGAAAATTCTGCTCCAGAAGCGCCAAATTCTCAACCCCAAAATTCTCAACCCCCAAATTCTCAACCCATATATGCGCTAATTTCAGTTCATGGCGACCCTACAGCTGAAATTGGCAAAGAAGGGGCAGGTGGTCAAAATGTCTACGTGCGAGAATTGGGGTTAGCATTAGCAAAACGCGGCTGTCAGGTTGATATGTTTACCCGACGCGAACACCTCAATCAAGAAGAAATTGTGGAATTAGCACCAGGATGTCGCACTATTCGTCTAAATGCTGGGCCAGCAGAATTCATTTCTAGAAATAATTTATTTGAATATCTACCGGAATTTGTAGAAGCTTGGCTGAATTTTCAAAACCGAACAGGCCATAGCTATGCATTGATTCACACTAATTATTGGCTTTCTGGTTGGGTAGGATTGGAACTTAAATCTCGATTGGGATTACCTCAAGTTCATACCTATCACTCTATAGGGGCAGTTAAATACCGCAATGTGGAGAATCCGCCGCAGATTGCTGCAATTCGTGATTGTGTGGAGAAGGCTACTTTAGAACAAGCAGATTATGTCATATCCACTAGCCCTCAAGAAGTAGAAGACTTACGTCAGTTAATTTCGCAACATGGACGTATTAAAGTTATTCCGTGCGGAATCAATACTGAACACTTTGGTTCTGTAAATCGAGAAGTTGCTCGCCAACAGTTGGGAATTGCTCCAGATTCTCAGATTATCTTGTATGTAGGACGCTTTGACCCCCGCAAGGGAGTTGAAACCCTAGTAAAAGCCTGCGCCACTTTGCCTGATTCATTTCAACTCTATCTAGTTGGTGGTAGCCGCGAAGATGGAGAAGACTTCCAAGAACAGCAACGCATTCAAACTTTGGTGAACGAACTGGGATTGAAAGCAGTTACAGTTTTTACGGGACGAATTTCTCAAGCGCTCTTACCTACTTACTATGCCACTGGGGATATCTGCGTTGTACCGAGTTACTACGAACCTTTTGGTTTAGTTGCGATTGAAGCAATGGCAGCCGGAACACCTGTAATTGCTAGTAATGTGGGAGGATTGCAGCATACGGTGGTGCATGGTGAAACCGGACTTTTAGTTCCTCCCTGTGATTCTAAGGCATTGGCGATCGCTATTCATAGTCTGCTAAAAAATCCGACCCTAAAACAGAGCTATGGCAATGCTGCACAAAATTGGGTTCAGTCCCGCTTTAGCACTCAGGGAGTTGCCGCTCAAGTTCACGAGCTTTATCAATCTTTAACACTGGATACATTTATTCAAGAAATTATTCAAACTAAAAAGCTAACTCCAGATTTGGAAAAGCAAATACAAAATTTGTTAAAGTCGAAAGCTTTGAAATCAAATGAAATTAAAGCTTTAGAAAAATTAATTGACTCTTTTTCTAATGGCATTTTCCAGTGGGCAAGCACTTAGGGACTTCAAACTAAAAAAATATCCCATCGCTTTCGCAAGCAGGGGAGGAAGAATCTAATGCCCAAATCTTGATTTTTGGAAAAAATAAGGTGCGTTAGCTCTCTTCATAACGCACCTTCTATTAGCGGTTGCAGATTAATAAATCCACATTCCTTATTCTTCTGGCTCTAAATCAACTTCATCCTCTTCATCTTCTTCACTGGCTTTAGCTACGGAGTTAGCAGAAACAACAGCGCCTTTATCTAACTTTTCCCGCACCAGTTTCTTAATTTCTTCAGCAAATTCCGGCTTTTCTTCTAGATACTTAATGGCGTTGTCTCGTCCTTGGGAGATATTATCGCCGTTGTAACTATACCAAGCTCCTTTGCGGATAATAATGCCAGTTTCTTCTGCTAGGTCAACAACACAACCCAAGGTAGAAATACCTTTACCAAAAATAATGTCAAATTCCGCTATTCTGAAAGGCGGCGCTACTTTATTTTTGGCGACTTTGACTTTAACCCGATTACCATATTCATCTGTACCTTTTTTCAAGGTTTGAATCCGACGAATATCCAAGCGCACCGAGGCATAAAATTTCAATGCGTTACCGCCAGTAGTAGTTTCTGGGCTACCGTAAGTAACACCGATTTTTTGCCGCAACTGGTTGATGAAAATTACTGTACAGCCAGATTTACCAATGTTGCCAGTAATCTTACGTAGAGCTTGGCTCATTAACCGTGCTTGCAGACCAACGTGGGCGTCACCCATATCGCCTTCAATTTCAGCACGAGGAACCAGTGCTGCTACTGAGTCAATGACTACAATATCAACCGCAGCAGAGCGCACAAGCTGATCAACAATTTCCAAAGCTGATTCGCCAGTGTCAGGTTGGGAAATCAGCAAATTGTCAATATCTACACCCAATGCCGCAGCATAAGTAGGATCAAGGGCGTGTTCTGCATCAACAAAGGCAGCAATACCGCCATTTCTTTGCACTTCGGCGAGTGCATGTAGCGCTACTGTGGTTTTACCGGAACTTTCCGGCCCATAAATTTCAATTACTCGCCCCTTGGGTAAACCACCACCCAATGCTAAATCTAAAGTAAGCGCTCCACTGGAAATCGTTTCCACCCGCATCCGGGTAGCATCGCCCAGGCGCATGATTGCTCCTTTACCAAAGCTGCGCTCAATTTGGTTGAGCACCATAGTCAGTGCTTTTTGCTTGCCGGAAGTATCGGTGTTGATAGCCATTCTTACGTCTAATGCCTCTAAATATATGGTTTTAAGGAGTGTTGCTCTGGGAATTTGAGTAGAACAGATATACTATTTTAACCAGAAAATTCTGGAATAGGATTTCTCAAATCAAAAAAAGAGTATGACAAGATCGTAACTCGATCGCTACCAGATTAGGGTAGTCTTGCACAATGATACCAACTTGCATTCAGAGATAGCTTTTTTTGGCTGGGTAAGCAAGGGTTTTCAACTATTTACATAAACGAGCAGCAAATACTCTTAAGCCAGAATTGAAATGAGAAGATTTGTTTACTAAAATATAGTCAAAATGGTGGGAATAATAGTCAAACTATAGGAATCCGCTTTGATTTCTGAACGAATTTGCGTAGACAGGCAATAGGAAAGAAGGCTTCTTAGTTGTACTGAGTTTTTTCAGAAATCAAATATGAGTCCTATAGATTAAGAGGATGTTTGAAAAGTCCTCTTGTCGGTATCAAAAGTTTTAGATCCCCTTAAATCCCCCGATAAATTGGGGGACTTTGACTCCGGTTCCCCCTTTTTTAAGGCTACGGTGTACACACAAATCCTAAAAACCTAGCTTGATA
>NZ_JAWJTF010000085.1:0-42638 GCF_048836525.1 Nostoc sp. CALU 546 | reverse complement strand
ACTTTGCGATTTACTGAGATTACGTTGTTGTCGCTCCATTTACCTTTAATTTCGCTAATCTTTAATGTTTTAGGATCAAGAAAATGGTTCAAGTTGCCGCCTAGTTTTCCCCACCAGTAAGAAGCCCCGACCATTCGGGTATTAGTAAACTTAACGCCAGACATTTTAACGACTGAATTAGTCTTTGTATTGAAAGAACATGCAGTATTAGTTTTGTTATCCAGTGCGATAATCAAATTGTTGTTGCTGCTGAAAAATGACAAATCGTCATTTATATTATTAGCTACAGCAGTTAAAGGTAATAAAAACGCCAAAATATTAATAGTTACAAATAGTTTTTTCATTAGCTTTATTTTAATCTATTAAATACTTTACTATCTCAATTTGCAATAATACATCAGTATATTTATTTACTTGTTATTCAGTATAATAGCCTCAAGATTGCTAACTGGTAGCCAAGCAAGCTCCTACTGAGATTAAGGTGAGTTTCTGTCTGCCAAATCCTAATTAAGGACAACCCGGAACTCAGAGGCAAAGGTGGCTGCTGGGCGATTGTTAGCGCAGTGAATGACTTTAGTTGCACCGTGAGAATGTGGGATGGAGAACACACGGTTGCTTTGCAGCACCTGAAGTCCTTCAACTACCCGCCTGCCGAGTGTCAGCAGATGCAGGTGATTTGCGATCGATCGCATTAATCAGGTGTATTCCGATTCGCTGGAAGAGACAGTCAAAAGTCTGTTGCAGTCGTTGGGGAAGGTGAATCGACCTTATCTTACTGCTGTCGAAGAGAAATTGTTGAATCTTCTGGAGTCTGAATACGAGATAAGATAACCCCTGAACAATTTTGGCAATTTGGCATTCAATACAGCACTTCCGCCAGCTATGAGGTACATCCTCAAATCTGAAAGCTTTGATAGGAGAGGGCAAGGAGAAAAACTGTATTGCATAATAGCCGGAAGCGCTGTATCTTTGGGTTGCAGTTTCAACGGAGATATCACCACAATAGGACAGCGAAGAAGTTGTACGAGGGATAGGGCAAAACTTTCCGCTTCTGGTGTCCCGTGCTACGCCAGTTGTCAAACGAGTGCTGTAGAATCGCTCTACATAATTGATACAGCGCTGAATGGAGTTCGTAATGGAGTGGGATTACACTTTTAAGCTTTTGCGTACTCAAATATTTGAATACGCAAAAGCTTAAATACTAGTCTAATTTGGCACCTGGATGACCATTCTCAACAACAAAGGAAGCAAAGGTATATACAGGCGCATCTGGACGACTTACAGTTGTAACAATACGCAGGTCAGTCTGCCAACGCTCATAGTTAAGGTTGACTCGGAAGTAGCCTCGGCGATCGCCATCAAAGAACTTAATATGGGGGTTTTCTGGAATCTTCGGTCCATAGTAGGGGCCGTAAACATTGGCATCACCATTGCTAGTAATTGAAGGAGTCACAAACTCTGTAGCCACTGTTGGAGAGTTAGAAGCCTTAAAGTCCAGCTTGAGGTCATTGACAAATGTAGAATGCCAATCGCCAGTAATCACCACTGGGTTAGGAATCCGGCGGCTGGCGATGTGACTTAAAACACGATTACGTGCAAGGGGATATCCATCCCATGAGTCGTTCCAAAAGATTTCGCCTGGCGCAATTTTATGATCTAGCTCTGCCATCAGCACCTGTTGAGCAAGTATGTTCCAACGTGCTTGAGAACGATCAAGACCATCTAGCAGCCAGCGCTCCTGCTGAGAACCAAGCATGGTTTTAAATGGATCTAGCGCTGCTGGACAACGAGGTGTTTCACCGTCACCGCATGGCTGATCGCTGCGATACTGGCGGCTATCAAGTACGTTAAATTCCGCCAGATTACCAAAAGTCAGCCGACGGTAAATAAGCATATCTGGCCCCTGTGGTAGGGAAAATTCTCGCAGTGGCTGATGCTCATAATAAGCCTGATAAGCAGCTGCACGCCTTTTGAGAAACTGTTCGACCGGATCGTTGTTTTCCGAAATGTCATCTGTATAGTCATTTTCAACTTCGTGATCGTCCCAGGTGACTGTAAAAGGAAATAAGGCGTGAGCTTTTTGTAAATCCGGGTCAGTTTTATATAGAGCATATCGAAGGCGGTATTGCTCCAGCGTATTCGTTTCTTTTCTAAACTCTTCAGGTAAAGAAATGTTGCGTACACCACCTGTAGCAGGGATGCCGTATTCGTAAATATAATCACCCAAGTGAAAAACCAAATCTAAATCTTCTTCAGCTAGGTGACGATAAGCAGAATAGAAACCATCTTCCCATTTTTGGCAAGTAACAAACGCAAAATTCAGCTGATTCAACCTAGTGCCAATCGCTGGAGCAGTACGGGTACGACCAATTGGACTATCTTCATTACCCACTTTAAACTGATACCAATACCAACGGTTAGGCTGTAAACCACGTACATTTACATGAACAGAATGTGCTAATTCAGGGGTTGCCAATGCCACGCCCCGTAGCACAACTTGTCTCATGTTTTCATCCAAAGCAACTTGCCACCGTACTGGCACATTAAATGGCGGCATACCGCCACCATTTAAGGGATCTGGAGCCAGCCGTGTCCATAGCACTACACTATCTGGTAAAGGATCGCCAGAAGCAACACCAAGACTGAAGGGATAGGCAGAGAATCTTGACAATGCAACAACTTTATGAGTCCAAAGACTAGCAATAGCGCTTGCGGTCAATGTGCCGGCACCGAGCAGAAAGCGTCGCCGCTTTGTTGTAGTGGATAGCAAGCCCTGGAAATGTACATGCTCCATAAAAGTCCTTGTTGAAATTTCTACAATAAAAGGGAATAAAAAACCTAAATAATAACCATCTAGTTATTAACAAGATTAATTACCAAATCGGGTTTAATTAGGGCTTAAGAAGTTATTAATATTGCAATAATTTATTTACAATCCACAATCAGCCAGTGAACAAGTGGATGAGTGCAAGCAGCCACAGTTATGCTTTTTTATCAGAGATGGGAATACCTATTATTTCAAGCATTTTTGCCATTTATAAAATTGGGGACTAACACTGTTTACGTAGCAAGTGATACCTGCATTGGGCTATGACGGAGCAGTTATCAACTATTTCCAAAATCTACGTTGTAATTGATTCTGAAAAAATATTGTTGAATTAAACAGGGTGGAATAATGGCTAAACCACCTTCTAGAAGCAAAAAAGACACTTCTCCCGCATCTACCGATTCAACTTCAGCAGCTAACTCTGTAAACGAGGATATCTCTCAGCAAGTAGATCCAAGTTCCGCAACGATTACAGTTACTGCTGTTGAAGTAACAGAGTTGACCCAAGAGGAGCAAAGCGATCGCCTACATCTGGAGAGGAAAGTGGAGCGGGCGTTTTTTGAAGCAGGTAAGGCACTGGCAGAATTGCGCGATCGTCGGCTTTACCGTTCAAGTCACCGCACGTTTGAGGAATACTGCCGCGATCGCTTTGGGCATAGTCGTCGCCAGTCTTATCTTTTAATGGATGCAGCTGTTGTTTTTGATAATTTACTTGAAAAATGTGATCCATTGGATCACATTTTGCCAACTAACGAACGTCAAGTCCGACCAATGACAAAGCTTGAACCCGAACAACAGCAAGAAGTGTGGGTAAAAGCGGTGGAGCAGGCAGGGGGTAAAGTGCCACCAGCTAGAATCGTTAAAAACGTAGTGCAGCAAATAATGGAGCGAACCCAAGTACCCAATACCTACTAAATTGGCAAAGTGTGCCAGATTCTCGCAAAGGACAACCCGGAACTTAGAGGAAAAGGCGGGTGCTGGGGGATAGTTAACCATGTGGGTGAATTTAGTTGCACCGTCAAAATCTGGGATGGGGAGTATACAGTTGGGTTGCAACACCTGAAGTCTTTCAACTACTTGCCTGCCGAGTGTGAGCAGATGCAGCAGATTAGCGATCGCATCAGTCGAGTGTATTCAGATTCACTTGAGGAGACAGTCAAAAGTCTGTTGCAATCATTAGGGAAGCTGAATCGACCTTATCTCACTGTTGTGGAAGAAAAGCTGTTGAGTGTTCTGGAGTTGGAGTATGGGAGAATACCCTAAACAATTTTGGCAAATTGGCATCCAATGTCTTTGGGTTGCAGTTTCAATGGAGATATCACCACAACGGGACAGTAAGGAAGTTAAGTTGTACGAGGGATGTGGCAAAACTTTCCGCTTCTGGTGTCCCGTGCTATGCCAGTTGTCAAACGAGTGCTGTAGAAATGCTCTACATGATTGATACAGCACTCGCAAGTGAACGCCATCACCCTGCAACTGGCTAGAAATGAACAAAACCAAATAGAACCTCAAAAATGAAAAATGTAAGTAGCTGGATTGCTGTATAGTTTGGGTTATGCCAGATTATCCTCTCAAGAGTTGCTCTATGATTGCTCTACCTGGTATTGTTATCCAAAACAAAATATACGAAAGTTCCAATTCTCTAGTGTACCGGGGCATCAGAGACGATGGAGTAAGGATCGTAATAAAAATGCTAAAGCTTGATTATCCTTCTCCCCAGGAACTAACCCGCTACAGACAGGAATATAAAATTACCCTTTCCCTGAATCTGGAAGGAGTTATCAAGGCATACAGCCAGCAGGACTATCAACGGACTCTGGTGATTATCTTAGAAGATTTTGGGGGAGAGTCCCTAGAGCAATGGATGCACAAGCGCCCAGATATCTTCTACCCCATGCCTTTATCCACTTTTCTAGGTGTTGCGATCACCCTTACAGACATTCTGGGCAGAATCCATGCAGCCAATATCCTCTCTGGCGCTTTTGAGCCTACCTCTCGATGCTTCAAACTCCCAAAAAGTAGCTTGGCTCAATTGTGTTAACATCAACCAAGAAAAGATGCAGAAATGGGCAGAACACGCTCCCATGAATTATCTACATAAATTTCATCTAGTCGAGGCAGAAAAAGCGCGAGTCTTAGGGCAATTTTTTGAGGCTGAAGAGTTTTACGAGCGAGCGATCGCGGGGGCTGCTGAAAATGAGTTTATCCAGGAAGAAGCACTCGCCTATGAATTAGCGGCTAAACATTATCTGGCGCGAGGGCGGTTAAAAATTGCTCAAACTTACATTAAAGAGGCGCACTATTGCTATGATCGCTGGGGCGCAACCGCTAAAGTTAAAGACTTAGAAAAACGCTATCCACAACTCCTCAACACCAACCTAGTTCGGCAATCACATTCAATCGTGACCGATGAAACTATCCGTCATCCGACTGCGGCGATCGATTGGGCTGCGGCGATGAAAGCGGCTCAAGCCATCTCAGAAATGATCCATCTCGATCAATTAACTGCAACGTTGATGCAGGTGGTGATAGAAAATGCCGGAGCCGAAACTGGCGCTCTGGTTCTCCTGGAAGATGATCGGCTCACTGTTGTGGCTCAGTGCAGTGGGAGTAGACAGTGTAACCTGGAAAAGATCGCTGTTGCTGGCTGTGCAACAATTCCTGTCTCCGTCATCCAATCAGTAGAACGCACATTTGAAACTCTGGTGTTTGATGATGCAATCAGCGAACCGTCTTTTTTGACTGATCGGTATATTCAAAACCAACAAACGCGATCGCTCCTGTGTATGCCCATTCTTAAGCAAAATCAGCTGATTGGCATACTTTATCTGGAGAACAATCTCAGTACCGGAGTGTTTACTAGCGATCGCTTACAAGTCCTTAAACTGTTGATTGCTCAGGTAGCAATTTCACTGGAGAATGCTCGGTTATATGAACGGTTATCGGATTATTCCGAAACACTGGAAAGGAAGGTAGAAGAGCAAACTCAAGCTTTGCAGCAGGAGATCGCGGAACGTCAACAAACCGAAGCCGCATTGAGACAAAGTGAAGCAAATTATCGCAACCTGCTACAAACCGCGAATTCCGTGATCATTCGCTATGATCCGCAAGGACGGATTCGCTACATCAACGATTATGGGGTAAAGCTTCTTGGCTATGAAGAACATCAGATTTTAGGGCGAACCTTATTTGAAACCATCATTCCAGAAGCCGAACTTTCTGGACGCGATGTGAGACCCTTTGTCCATGATTTACTTCGTAATCCTCAATCGTACCCGCAAGGCGAGGGTGAAAACCTGTGTCGAGACGGTCGGCGAGTTTGGGTTGTTTGGTCAAATCAATCCATCTTCAATGAACAAGGAGATGTCGTTGAAATCTTATCGGTTGGCAATGACACCACCCAGCGTAGACAAGCAGAAGAGGCATTACAACGCAGTGAAGCCAAGTTCCGAACTATTTTTGAAAACTCACAGGTTGGTATCTACCGAACCCGCACCGATGATGGCTTAATTCTCAATGCCAATCAACGCTTTGCCGATCTGTTTGGTTTTGATTCACCCCAAGAGATTATTGGAATTGAACACACTACAGGCTATTGGGTCAATCCCAGCGATCGCCAACAAGGCATTGAGGTGATGAAGCGGGATGGGGAAGTGCGAAGCTATGAAGCACAGATGCGAAAACGAGATGGGACAGTGTTTTGGGGACTTTTCTCTTCTTATCTGAATGCAGCCGATGATTACATCGAAGGGGTGATTGCGGATATTAGCGATCGCAAACAGGCAGAAGTAGCATTGCAAGCCTCTGAAGCAGAACTGCGATCGCTCTTTTCAGCCATTCCCGATCCAATGTGTATCTTCAATAGTGAGGGACAATTGATCTGTGCAATCAAAGGAAATCCGTCATATGGAGAGTTGCATAGGGAGGAGTATATTGGTAAAACACTGCATCAACTCTATGCTACGGAACAAGCTGATGAATTCCTGAGTTACATTCAGCAGGTGCTGAGAACTCAACAAGTACTCACAGTTGAATACAGCCAGTGGATAGCTGAACGAGAAATCTGGTTTTCGGCTCGCATTGCACCGATTCGGCACGAACAGGTGATTTGGATAGCGCGAGATATTACGCTGCAAAAGCGAGCAGAAGCAGCCTCAATTTTGGAAGAACGCAACCGCATGGCGCGTGAAATTCACGACACACTCGCTCAGGCGTTTACGGGCATTCTGGCTCAGGTAGGAGCGGCAAAACAGGTGTTAACGGATGATTCAGAAGCAACTGAGGCACACCTAGACCTGATCAAAGAATTGGCGCGAACTGGACTGGTTGAAGCGCGGCGATCGGTAGTAGCGCTCCGTCCTCAGCTTTTGGAGGAAGGCAGTTTACAGAGCGCTCTACATCGTCTCATCGCTCAACTCAGAACTGCCGCAATGGATACCACTTTATATTATGAGATTGAGGGTGCAGTATATTCTCTGCCGACTGAAGTCGAGAGTAACCTACTGCGGATTGGGCAGGAAGCCTTAACCAATGCGATTCGACACGCCAATGCTGATGAAATTCGAGTGAAGCTAGGATACGATCGCGATCAGTTTTGCTTGCGCGTGCAAGACAATGGACAGGGCTTTGGAGTTGGGAGTATTCCAGCCTCTGAGGGTTTTGGCTTACTAGGCATGAGCGAACGAGCAGAGCGCATCGGTGCACAACTCACGATTCGGAGTCAACCTGGAGAAGGTACAGAGATGATTGTTACCGTCGATCGGGAGGCATCACAATGAGCCAAGCCATTCGGGTTCTCATTGCAGACGATCATGCTATTTTTCGCCAAGGATTAGCCACGATTATTAACCGTGACCCAGATATGCAGGTGATTGCCCAAGCCGAAAATGGGGAACAAGCGATCGCTCTATTTGGGGAACACCAACCGGATGTCACGCTCATGGATCTCCGAATGCCTGAAGTGGAAGGAGTTGCCGCCATCGGTGCAATTTGTGCTACTGCTAAATCTGCTCGGATTATTGTACTGACCACGTATGATAGTGACGAAGATATTTATCGGGGATTGCAGGCAGGCGCAAAAGGATATCTGTTGAAAGAAACTGAACCTGACGAGCTTCTGAATGCTATTCGTACCGTTCATCGGGGTCAGAAGTATATTCCGCCTGATGTAGGAGCAAAGTTGGTACAGCGCCTCAGCAATCCAGAACTGAGTGAACGAGAACTAGAAGTACTCGGCTCACTGGCGCAGGGAATGAGCAATGCCGATATTGCAGCTGCTTTGAGTATCGGTGAAGGCACTGTCAAATCTCATGTCAATCGGATTTTGAATAAATTGGATGTGAGCGATCGCACCCAAGCTGTAATTGTTGCCGTTAAACGCGGCATTGTTAATTTATAAGATGTACTTTCGATAGAATTGGGATTCTAACTTGAGTTAGAACCAGCCTTCTACTCCACGATGGCATGGTTGCTCTATCAATTTATACTGTAAAAATTTTAACTTGCTATAGACGACAGCTTGAAGGCAATTTCCTATATTAAATGTATGCAAATAGAGATGCAGTCAATGGATTGAGCAAGTCAATTGCAAAGTTCTATACTTGCTGCAAACGTAAAAAATGAACGATGATCGCAGCTACAGTTCCTTACTTGTACCCCCTTCAACTCAAGATTGGATGCAAGGTGTGCTGAGTGCCAAGGTCGTGCTGGTGATGTATGGAGACTATCAATGCTCTAGAAGTGCGGACGTTTACAGGATGATTCAAGGAATCAAACGAGAGCTGAGTGCTTCTTTTGGAGAAGATTATTTATGCTTTATCTTCCGTCATTTTCCGCAAACACAGATTCATCCTCATGCTCAACGAGCCGCCGAAGTCGCTGAAGCCGCCGCTGCCCAAGGACAGTTTTGGTCAATGCACGATACTTTATTTGTTTATCAACAGAAGTTAGAGAATGGTTATCTTGTAGAGTACGCCAATGATTTGGGGCTTGATATTCCTCAGTTTCTCAAAGACTTGTCTAAACAAGTATATGTCGATCGCATCCACGAAGATATCGAAAGTGGAATACACAGTGGAGTAACAACTGCCCCAGTCTTATTTATCAATACCATTCGATATACCGCACGCTGGAAAATGACAGAGTTGATGACAGCCATTGTTGCAGCAAGTCACTAAGCTCTATTTATACCTGACTTGTTTGTGAGTGCTAGTCGGCGATCGCGCATTTGCTCGCTAGTTTTTGCCTGTTTTGTTGAATTTAAACGCCTCACTGGAATGACCGCAAAACAGGTTTGCTAACTTCCAAGTACTACATATATGTACGAGTAAAGGAGACAAAGATGAAGATTAAAGCAATCAAAAGACACCAGGGAATCGGAACAGAAGTGAAAGACGCGACTTACGTCGAGGCTGCCCGGTGGGGTAAGTATCGGTGGTGGCGGTATGTTCTGGGGCTGATGATCATCCTCTTTGCCTGGATGGTCGTTGCCAACTTCGCCAGTGCGCTCGTCGCGCTCGCGATCGGCGGCAAAGAGGGTGTCGCGGCTTTCGGTCGGCTGGATTATGCCGCGTTCGGTCGGGTGGGGGGCTTTGTCGTGAGCATGGCAGGTTTTCCGGTTTGGCTCGCGGGAATCCTCATCGCCGTCACCCTCATCCACCAGCGTCATCCCCGGACACTCGTCACGGCGCGGGAGCAGATCAGTTGGCGGCGCGTCGGTCATGGCTTTGTGGCTGGGTTTGTGCCGTGGGTGCTGCTAGCCGGACTGGGGCAGTACCTCCTCTACCCCGATAGCTTCTCCTTCAACTCCGACCTCAAGACGTTCGCGCTCTTTGTACCGATCGCGCTGGTCATCACCGCAATCCAGACGACCACTGAGGAGCTTTTCTTTCGCGGGTACATCGTGCAGGGCGCAAGCCTGATCTGGTCGAACCGCGTGTTTCTGGCGATCGTCTCGGCTGTGATCTTCACGCTGCCGCACGCCACCAATCCAGAGTCACAGGAGGGCGGATGGATCGGGATGTTCCTCGGACTCTTCGTCGGCACGGGTCTGCTGTTTGCGATCGTTTCATTGATCGACGGCACCACCGAGCTTGCGATCGGCGCACATTTCGCTAACAACATCGCGTACTTTCTTTTGTTCAACTGGTCTGGAAGCTTCTTCACTACGCCAGCCCTGTTCAGCGTTAGTGAGTACCATGCAAGATTCTACGACATCACCTCTCTCGTGCTGATTCCCATTTTCCTGGTGATTGTTTTCCGGGTGTTCAAACGCGATGAGGCATCCGAACCCGTTTCCCAAAATCATCTGAAGGGTCGTCGGTAATCTCGTTAATTTAATCACTTACAAGGAACAATCGCCATGTCAACTGATGAGAACAAAGTTATTGCGATTACTGGAGCTAGTAGCGGTATTGGTGAAGCAACTGCTAGATTGCTGGCTCGCCAGGGTTTACGGGTTATGTTAGGGGCGCGGCGTACCGATCGACTGGAAGCAATCGCTGCCGAAATTCGCTCTAAAGGTGGCGAAGCAGAATACCGCACCCTTGATGTCACCAACCTCGAAGATATGCAAGCCTTTGTCGAGTTTGCCCAAGATAAATTTGGTCGCCTTGATGTTGTGGTGAACAATGCGGGCTTGATGCCGCTTTCCAGGCTAGAGGTGCTGAAGATCGATGAATGGAACCGCATGATTGATGTGAACATTCGCGGTGTGCTTCATGGGATTGCTGCTGCACTACCCCTCTTTAAGCAGCAACGATCAGGGCAGTTTGTCAATCTATCCTCGATTGGCGGGCATAACGTCTATCCAACCGCAGCCGTGTACTGCGCCACTAAGTTTGCAGTTTGGGCGATTTCCGAGGGACGACTGCGGCAAGAATCGACGGACATCCGGGTTACGGTGATTTCGCCTGGAGTGACGGAAACTGAACTTGCCAGCACGATCACGGATGCTGAAGCAGCAGAATGGGTGGAGGGATTTCGTGAGGCAGTGATTCCGGCAGATGCGATCGCGCGTGCGATTGCCTTTGCGATCGAGCAACCCGTAGAGGTAGATGTGAATGAAATCATTGTTCGACCGATTGGACAAATGAGCTAAATTTCGGAAGTCGAGGGAACACCTGGAGAACGTTATGCACCTCGACATATGAGCAGTGTGAATCAGTAAACGCATTCACGTCCTTTTCAACCTGCCCGCAATCCCAGCAATGATAGCTGCTGGCATGAGCTAATAGGACAGAGCATCTGGAGATTAAACCAATGGCAATTCTGAAACAATTTGGAATTTTATTTGTATTGGGCAGTGTGGGAATTGTGATGTTTACGATCACGTCTATTCCTTTAATCGAGCAACAGTTAGCGAAACTGTCTCCAGAAACACTGGGAAAAGTGCCTCCATTATGGATTTTAATGCTTCTGCAAGGACTACAGTATTCAATTCTACTGGCAATCAGCATTCTGATCGGAATTGGCTGTGCCTATCGCGTTGGATTACGCTCACATTTGATTGACTACTGGGTATTTCATACCCCTAAGATTCCATATTCTGTCATTGAGATGAAATGGAGCTTGGGTGTAGGTGCAGCAGCGACGATCGTTCTCCTGTTGCTCGATCGGTTGATGCAACCTGCACTACCTGAAGCGCTACGGGCAGCCAATAATGCAGAACCGAATTGGCTGAGTTCACTTACGGCGATGCTTTATGGCGGCATCACTGAGGAAATTCTGATGCGCTGGGGCTTAATGTCACTGCTTGTTTGGATAGCATGGAAAATCTTCAAACAAGGCATTACGCTGCCAAGCCAAGGAATATACCAAGGTGCGATTGTTCTAGCCGCGTTGGTATTTGGACTACTACACCTGCCAGCGACTGCCGCGATCGTTCCTCTCACTCCAGTTGTGATTATTCGGGCTTTGTTACTGAATGGGATTGTAGGAATCGCATTTGGCTGGCTCTTTTGGCAATATTCGCTAGAGGCTGCAATGTTAGCTCATATCAGCGTTCATGCTTTTGCCTTTGTTCTTAGCGGTTTACTGGCAAGGTTGGCTTAAGTTTTGGAATAGATCTCATAGGGCTATCACTGCCCACAAAGCCTTACAGTGAAAGGTTTTAAAAAGAAAGGTTTTGAAAATGGTGGGCGATGCCCACTACTTGAATTGATGCTCAACTCTACAGTTTTAAGGTGGTAAATCAAATGATTCAGTGCAAAGATTTTGCGCCTCGGATTACTGAACGAGGACCCTTCGGCGGACCTGCCGAGTATGAATCCTTCTCTGAGGTTGTGAGTGCTGTAAATCAGTGGATCGCAAGTACAACGATACAGGTAATCAATGTTGAAACCGTTGTTTTACCCGATCGGATTGAAGGCACAAGTGATGATGTCTACGGAGTGACGACCAGTAATGCTTTCCACCCAGTGATGATCAGTCAGGGTCTTGCAATCAATTGCTTTCAATGTGTGCGTGTCTGGTACAGAGAATAAGCTTTACCGGAGAAAAAATAATGAAACGATTTACCTTGTTTACTTTTCTGTACCTCGCGCTGGGAGTCTGTCTGAGTGCGATCGCACTTGGATACCCAAACCTGCCTTCGGGTCTTCAAAGAAGCTTGTTCATCAGTGCAGGAACCTCCTACATTTTTTGTCTTCTCAGCACCTTCCCATTTTGGCGCGAAAGGACGATCCGCTTCTATCGCAGACGGAATTCAGCGGTAATTCTACCCTGGTTGGTGATGGGATTCTATATTGTTTGGATGATCTGGGAGGTTCAGAGTCAGAACTGGACGATGGAAGCCATTTTAGGAGCGTTTTCGCGGCTAATATTTGTCTTAGGGTTTGCAGAAATCATTGTGATTACATGGCAAGTGAATTCTGAACATTAGTGTCTAAATCGAATGGCACGCTCATTAAGACACAGCCCTTGCCCAGGCTGGGAACCCATTCTGGGAGGCTCTGCCTCTTCCTTCATGGTGGCAGAACCAACGATCGCCCTGGATTTACCCCTGAAAGTACTGGCTCATGAAGCGACTGACGGCAAGGTGTGGGTGAGTTACAACGATCCTAATTACTTAAAACAGCGATTTTCTCTCTCGGATGAGTTGGTGAAAAATATCGCTATCATTGCACCTTTAATCAATGAAGCACTTAGTTACGTCGATCACAAATAAGTTGCAGAATTAGCACGCGATGGCGCAAAGCACCCGCTCAAAAGGCGATCGCACCTTGGCGTTTTTGAAACAGCATTGTAGTAGCAATCGAGTAATGTCAAACTCATTAATTTTACAACACTCATGAAAACATTTGCGTTCTTCCTGGCTCTGCCAATCAGTATCTTAGCTAATTTTTCCTTAAGAGCTTCTGCTGATTCTACTGCTGGCATCATCCTGAGTACAAAATGCCAGAGTGGGTACAACATCAATATTTGGCAGAATTATACGAACGGTGAACTGCTTTATCGCGCAACCAGTGCCAACGGTAATTTAAGTTTGGGTAAAGGAACTAGCCAAGCAACAGAAGGTGTTCGAGTGTATAAGTTTCGGAATGGAATTTATGAATATTGGGTATGGGATGGCACGTTGGATAACCCGCAGTCTGGAACTTTAGAGGTGTATAAAAACAACCGTATCTTGATGAAGCAAGCTTGTAGAAAAAGTTGAATCAATAGCACGGATATGAATGGCACGCTCGTTGAATGGTTCCCAGCTTCCAGGCTGGGAACCCATTCTGGGAGACTCTGCCTACACTGATTTCACCTTACCTACCTTGCGCCAAGGCGATCGCGGCAGAAACGTGCAATTGTTACAGCGCATCCTTCAAGACAATGGCTTTTTAGGAGCCGCAGGTGTGAGGCTAGGCAATCCAAGAGGGGCGATCGTCGATGGCATCTTTGGTGCGGTCACAGTGTCTGCGGTACGCGATCTCCAGCGACGATACAGAATCCCAGTTACAGGGCGAGTCAATCCAACCACCTGGGAAGTCCTGGATATGCACGAAAACCCCTATCGATCCCCGCTTCCCTGGAAATAACAGAACATTACACAACCATAAGCCACAGAAGATTTCTAATGAACCGAAAGATTCTTTCAACCAAAATCACAACCACAATCGCAATCACAATTCTGAAGTTTGATCCCAACCGAGGCTATAAACTATCAACCTACGTTTACTGGTGGATTAAGCAGTCAATTACACGCGCGATTGGAGAAAAATCTTGCACAAACCTTGTTTTTAGGAAATGTTGTGCAATTTTTCTCACTAAGTGCAAACTTATATTTCCAAATGTTGAGCTTTATTTAGTCTTATAAAACTTTTGGACTGGCTGGGAATGCTAAATACAACACCTGAATGTCCTTTTATTTGACAGTGGTGAATAACGTTTATTAGCCTCATACCCAGTTCATCCTAATACTTAGGCTTAGAAAAATGATACCTGTTCTTCCCAGTTACAACTTTATTGAAGCTCTGTATGAAGGTGTCAATACCGTTATTTATCGCGCTTCCAAGCAGTCAGATCAAACTCTTGCGATCATTAAAGCCCTGAAAGCCGAGTATCCCAGCCTCGAAGAACTAACCCGACTCAGACATGAATATAAAATCTCACAAACGATAGTAGATATAGAAGGAATTGTCAAGTCTCTAGCTTTAGAAAATCATCATAACGGTCTAGCCCTAATTTTGGCAGACTTTGGTGCAGAATCTCTGAAAAAGTATATTAGCGATCGCCAATTATCATTAACCGAATTTCTCACAATAGCTATTCAGCTAGCATCCACTCTCACTCAACTGCATCAAGCCAAAATTATTCATAAAGATATTAAACCTGACAATATCGTTATTAACCCAGAAACCGGGCAAGTTAAAATTATTGACTTCAGTATTGCATCGCGGTTAGAAAAAGAAAATCAAAGCATTAGCAATCCCAATTTATTAGAAGGCACTCTTGCTTATATGTCACCGGAGCAAACCGGACGAATGAATCGGTCAATTGACTACCGTACCGACTTCTATTCTTTAGGTGTTACCTTTTATGAAATGCTGACAGGTGCGCTACCATTTAATGCGGCTGACCCTCTGGAATTTGTTCATTGCCATATTGCAAAAATACCAATAGCGCCTCAAGAGTTAAATCCCAAAATTCCTTCAGCAGTTTCTGATATTGTCATGAAATTGTTAGCTAAAACTGCTGAAGATAGGTATCAAAGTTCTCTAGGACTAAAAGCCGATTTAGAAACCTGTCTGACTCAGTTACAGACAGATGGAGAGATTTCCCACTTTATTGTCGGTCAACTAGATTCATACAGCCAATTTTCTATCCCGCAAAAACTCTACGGACGGGAAATAGAAGTTGCTACTTTGTTAGAAGCATTTGATCGCGTCAGTTCTGGTAGTGCAGAAATGATGCTAGTTTCTGGTTACTCAGGCATCGGTAAATCTTGCTTAGTTTACGAAGTTCACAAACCGATTGTGCGCCAGCGCGGTTATTTTATCTCCGGTAAATTTGACCAGTTCAAGCGGAATATTCCTTTTGCTTCCTTAATTCAAGCATTCCAAGATTTGATGCGGCAATTGCTAACAGAAACCGATGACCAAATTGCCGTTTGGAAATCAAAATTAATATATGCCCTCGGTTCCAATACTCAAGTAATTATAGACGTTATTCCCGAATTAGAACGGATTATTGGCCCGCAGCTAGCAGTTCCTCAATTAGGGTCATCAGAATCACAAAACCGATTTAATCGGGTGTTTCAACAATTCATTCATGTATTTAGTCAACCCGGACATCCGCTAGTTTTGTTTCTGGATGACTTACAGTGGGCGGATTCAGCTTCCCTAAAGCTTATCCAGTTAATTATGACCGACCCAGATAGCCAATATCTATTGCTAATTGGTGCGTATCGAGATAACGAAGTCAGTGCCACTCATCCCTTGATTCAGACCTTGGAGGAGATTCAACAGACTGGTGCGATCGTAAATAACATTATCCTCCAGCTTTTGGATAGCGATCATGTCAAGCAGTTAGTAGCCGATACTCTTCGTAGTGAAGTTTTAAAGGTAAAACCGCTAGCTGAGTTAGTTTTTACAAAAACCCAAGGTAACCCCTTTTTCTTAACTCAGTTACTCAAATCTCTTTATCAGGATAACTTGTTATCCTTTGACTTTGAGCGCGGTTTTTGGCAATGGAATATTGAGTTTATTCAGGGAGTGAATATAACTGATAATGTCGTTGAATTGATGGTCAGTCAAATTCAAAAGCTATCTGAAAAAACCCAGAATGTATTAAAGTTTGCTGCCTGCATTGGAGACAAATTTACTTTAGATATATTGGCGATTATTAATAAAACAACTCAGTCAGAAACAGCAGCAGATTTGTGGGAAGCTCTGCAATCAGGTTTGGTTCTGCCCCTCAATAATTCCTACAAAACACCGCTCGTTTTCGACTCAGAACAAATGGAGACTGAGAACAGGCGATCGCACATTAACCAGCCCCCATCACCCATCACCTATAAGTTCTTACACGACCGGGTGCAGCAAGCATCTTATTCTCTCATTCCAGATGACCAGAAAAAACAGACTCACCTAAAAATCGGTGAATTGCTACTCAAACATACCTCGGAAACGGACATTGAAGAAAACATTTTTGAAATTGTCAATCAACTAAATGTTGGTGCTGAATTCATTACCCAACAGCCTCAAAAAGATAGACTGGCTCAACTCAATCTTATAGCTGGACAGAAAGCAAAAGCAGCAACAGCGTATGAATCATCTGTTAAATATTTAAATGTAGGTTTGGAACTTCTTGCAGCAGATAGTTGGAAGTGTCAGTATGACATGACACTCAATCTCTATGTAGAAACAGCAGCAGTAGAATTTCTCAACACTAACTTCGAGCGAGCAGAAATGCTTTCTGATGTAGTTTTATCACAAGCAAAAACCCTGCTCGATCGAGTCCAGGTCTACGAGACAAAAATGCAGTTTTATATTGCTAAGAACCAAATGCAAGCTGCGTTAAATACCGGAATGCAAGTCCTGAAAATGCTAGGGTTGCCTTTAGCAGCGAAATCCCCAACAAGACTGACTAGATTGAATTTAGGAGGAAAAAGGATTGAGGATTTAATAGAATTGCCAGAAATGACTGATGTTTATAAATTAGCTGCATTGCGAGTTTTAATAAATTTGATTCCTCCGGTTTATATTGCAGCACCCGAACTTTATCCCCAGGTCGTTTTTAAAATGACTAATCTCTGTCTCAAAGATGGAAACTCTCCTCTGTCAGCTTATGCGTATGTACTTTATGGAATGTTCCTATGTGGCGCTTTTGAAGACATGGATTCTGGCTATCAATTTGGTCAGCTAGGCTTAAAGCTGTTAAATCAATTCAATGCTAAGGAAATGACGGCGAAAATCTATGAAACATTTAATTATTTTATCAGGCATTGGAAAGAACCAGCTATTAATACTATAGAACCGTTAATTGAGGGTGTCCAAAGAGGGCTGGAAACAGGAGATTTAGAATATGCTTCTTATTCGGCTTGTTTTTATTGTACGCATTTGTTTTTTATTGGGGAAAATCTAGAAATAGCTCTCCAAAAACAGGCGCATTATATTGCTTTAATGCAAAGAACCAAACAAGAATTTCAAATTATCTATGCTCAGATAGTTCGACAAACAGGTTTAAATTTAATTAAGAAAACATCGGAACCATATCGATTAATTGGCGAAAGTTTTGATGAAAATAAAATGTTGCCAATTCTGATAAATAGCAATAATTACATGGCTATTTATCCTATCTATGTTTCTAAACTGATTCTAGGTTATTTATTTAAAAATTACGATTGCGCTGCTGAGGATGCCTTGCTGGCAGAAAAATACGAACAAGGTGGACGAGCGTTGATGTACAAAGCCGAACACAAGTTCTACTCTTCTCTGACTCTCCTAGCTTTGTATCCCGGTGCATCAAAAAGCGACCGCCAACAATATTTCAGCCAAGTGATAGCGCAGCAGAAAAAAATGAAGCAATGGGCGTTACATTCTCCTGCAAACTATCAGCATAAGTATGATTTAGTGGAAGCAGAAAAAGCACGAGTATTGCAACAAGATGCCAAAGCGATCGCATTTTATGACCGAGCAATAACTGGAGCCAGAGAACATGGATATATTCAAGAAGAAGCCCTAGCCTCAGAACTAGCAGCAGAGTTCTATTTTGCTTGTGGCAGAGAAAAAGTTGCTAATACCTATCTCAACGATGCCTACTATGGATATGGTTGCTGGGGAGCGAAGGCAAAAGTCAAAGACTTGGAAAAAAGATATCCTCAACTATTTCGGATATCAAAGCGAGAAACCGTCAGTACGAACGCGACTCGGATGATAAGCTATACAGGTGAAAATGCTTCAGACTCGCTAGATTTAGCCACAGTTATGAAAGCATCTCAAGCCCTTTCTGGAGAAATAGTTTTGGGCAAGTTGTTGGCTAAATTAATGACAATTGTGCTAGAAAATGCTGGCGCTCAAACAGGCTACTTAATTTTAGAAAAATCAGGAGAACTGCAAATAGAAGCATCAGGAGCAGTAGACAAAAATGATGTAACTGTGCTACAAGGAATTTCAGTCTCAACCAGTCAGCAGCTACCAATTTCACTGATTAACTATGTAGCCCGAACTAAAGAAAATGTTGTCCTCATTAATGCAACTTGTGAAGGAACATTTACCACAGATACATACATCGCCACCCATCAACCCAAATCGGTTTTATGTACACCGCTCATCCATCAAGGAAAACTTAGTGGCATCCTTTATTTAGAAAATAATCTTACCATTGGCGCATTTACATCAGATCGCTTAGAAGTATTACAAGTGTTATCTTCTCAAGCGGCGATTTCCATTGAAAATGCTCGTCTTTATAAAGACTTAAAATTAGCCAACGCTAACTTAGAAGCCAAAGTACAAGAGCGAACTTTAGAGTTACAAGAAAAAAATGTGGATCTGCAAAAAGCAGAAGAAATCGCCCAATCAGCCAACCGTGCTAAAAGTGATTTTCTTGCCAACATGAGCCATGAACTGAGAACACCACTTAATGGCATTTTGGGTTATGCCCAAATCCTCAAGCGTGAAAAAAGTTTAACTAACTCACAAAAAGATGGTGTGAATATTATTCATCAGTGTGGCGACCACCTCTTGAACCTGATTAATGACATTTTAGACCTCTCTAAAATTGAAGCGAGAAAAATGGAACTCCACCTAACGGATTTTCATTTCCTAGATTTTCTCGAAGGCATTGCCGAAATCTGCCGTATCCGCGCCGAACAAAAAGGTATTTGCTTAATTTTTGAACAAATTACTCAACTTCCTATAGGTGTCAAAGCTGATGAAAAACGGTTGCGGCAAGCTTTGATTAACTTACTGGGTAATGCCGTTAAGTTTACTGAAACTGGAGGCGTGGCTTTCAAAGTCGGCTATCAGGAAGGTAAAATTCGGTTTCAGGTGGAAGATACAGGAATTGGCATGGCACCAGAGCAATTAGAAGAGATATTTTTGCCGTTCCAGCAGGTAGGAGATCACAATCGTAAAGCAGAAGGAACGGGATTAGGACTGGCAATTACCCGCCAATTAATTCAAATGATGGGTGGCGAAATCCAGGTAAAGAGTAATTTAGGAAAAGGGAGCATTTTCTTCTTTGATTTAGATTTACCCGAAGTTTCTAAATACGCTGATGTTATCAAAAAAGAGCAACGAAATATCCAAAGTTTTAAAGGTGAGAAGCGGAAAGTTATCGTGGCAGATGACAGACTAGAAAATCGGGCAATTTTAGTCAAGATGCTATCGCCTTTAGGATTTGAAATGATAGAAGCAGTAGATGGTCAAGATTGTCTCAATAAGGCATTTGAATTAAATCCAGATTGTATCTTAATGGACTTGATGATGCCTCAAATGAATGGCTTTGAAACTACTCGTCGCATTCGGCGATCGCCTGAACTAAAGAATGTGATCGTGATTGGCACTTCTGCTAGTGTTTTTGATTTCGATCTCAACAAAAGTAGAGAGGCGGGTTGCAATGATTTTCTACCTAAGCCCATCCGCATAACAGAGCTTTTAGAAAAGTTACGGCATCACTTAGAACTGGAATGGATTTATGATGATGGGGAAACTCAAGTATATAAAGGTAACAAAGAAGAAAATTCTCAGCAATCATTGGTAGCTCCCTCCGCAGACGAAATTGCGATTCTGTTGAATTTAGCAATGAAAGGCGATCTCAAACGGATTGTGGAGCGAGTTACTCAC
Organism: Nostoc sp. CALU 546; assembly: GCF_048836525.1. Taxonomy (NCBI): domain Bacteria; kingdom Bacillati; phylum Cyanobacteriota; class Cyanophyceae; order Nostocales; family Nostocaceae; genus Nostoc; species Nostoc sp. CALU 546. The sequence continues at coordinate 22,538 of NZ_JAWJTF010000085.1, read as the reverse complement.
TTGGAAGAAGTGGATGTTAAATATGCACCTTTTTCTTTAGAGTTGCGTCAATTAGCTAAAGGTTTTCAAGTTAAAAAAATTCGTGAAATTCTAAAAAATATAGGTGTAAATTAATGAGTATTTCCAACATTGAAAATAGCATTATCTTAATCGTTGATGATAACCCGACAAATTTAGGAGTATTATTTGATTTCTTGGCTGACTCTGGCTTCCAAGTGTTGGTGGCGCAGGATGGCGAAGATGCAATTGAACAAGTCGAATATGCTCTCCCCGATCTAATTTTGTTAGATGTACTCATGCCTGGTATGGACGGGTTTGAAACTTGTGAACACTTGAAAGCTCAAGAATCAACTAAAGACATCCCCGTAATTTTTATGACGGCGCTTTCTGAGACGGTGGATAAGGTCAGAGGGTTGAATCTTGGGGCGGTGGATTACATCACTAAGCCGCTTCAGCATGAAGAGGTTTTAGCTCGTGTCAAAATCCATTTAAGCATCCGAAATCTGACGAAGAGACTGCAAGAACAAAATGTGCATTTAGAGCAGGAGATTCAAGAGCGAACTAAGGCAGAGAACGCCCTCTTAAAACTGACATCTGAGTTAGAAGAACGGGTGGAACAAAGAACGGCTGCGCTTGGACAATCTAATCAGCTGCTGCAACAGGAAATCCAAGAGCGCATTTGTACAGAGCAAGCATTGCAGGAATCAGAAGCACGTTATCGAGAACAAGCCAATCGGCTAGAACTTGCCTTTCGCCAACTTCAAGAAACTCAAAGCCAACTGGTTCATAGTGAAAAAATGTCCAGTCTGGGACAATTGGTGGCAGGTGTCGCCCATGAAATTAACAATCCTGTCAACTTTATCTATGGAAATCTGACTCACGCCTATCAATATACCCAAGATTTGCTCAACCTTTTGAATCTCTATGCCAAGTACACTCCCTCACCGCTACCTGAAATTCAACAACTGGCTGAAGCGATAGATTTAGAATTTTTGAGTAACGACCTACCCAAATTGCTGAGTTCGATGAAGGTTGGGGCTGATCGTATCCGCGAAATCATTCAGTCGTTACGGATTTTTTCTCGCGTGGATGAAGCCCAAATGAAGCTGGTGGATATTCACGCTGGGCTAGATAGCACGTTGCTGATTTTGCACAATCGGTTTAAAGCCAGTTCTAACCAAATAGGTATTCAACTCGTTAAAGATTATGGCGATCTACCGCTTGTGGAGTGTTATGCAGGACAACTCAACCAAGTGTTTATGAATCTACTGGCGAACGCAATTGATGCTTTGGAGGAGTATGACAAAGAGCGATCGCCCCAAGAAATTTACTTTTGCCGCAGCACGATTAGGATTCGCACCGAAGTGACTGACAATGAGTTTGTGACTATTTGGATTGGCGATACTGGCCCCGGTATGACAGAGGAAGTACGCGATCGCTTATTCGACCCCTTCTTTACAACAAAACCCGTAGGTAGAGGCACGGGTTTAGGCTTGTCGATTAGCCAGGAAATTATTGTCTCCAAACATGGTGGTCAGATAACGTGCCTTTCAGCGCCTGGTCAGGGAACAGAGTTTATGATTAAAATTCCGATGCGATCGCACCCTTTAGAATCAGTAAACCAAAAAGTTTTTTCCCAAGAGCGATGCCTGCGCCTGGCTACGCCTACGCTAATTAAGTTTACGTAGTCTAAAGTGCTATCTTTTACTAATTACAAAATTACTACTTGGGGTAAATATAGCGTAGGTGACACTGTAACCAGACCCAAAATTCGTCAGGTCTGAAAGCATAACTGAGTAATTCAATGTCACTTATCCTTTAAGTGACATTGAATTAGAAGCATAAGCACGTAAAAACGTCCAACACAATAAGCATTTGAAGCTATTTTACCCCTGGTGTTAGCTACGCTATATCTGCCCCAAATAGAACACCGATTACAGAACCGATGCCCAGCAAAACAATTGAAGTCCGAGAGTACACCGTCAGAGCGCACAAGCGGGAAATTCACACTCGCGTTTTTAACTTTGTATGTAAGCAGTGTGAACAGCCCACACAACGAGAAACCTTTGGTGTGCGACCGCTCTACTGTGAAACATGCCGTCCACCACAAGCACCCAAGCAATCGAAAGTAGTCCCTATAGGCAAGAGGAAACCCAGAGCTATGAACTACTTGAGTGGTAAAGACATAGCTGGATGATTTTTTGTTTTGAGGTAAGGGCGATCGCACGAAAGTGATTCGTCAACACGGGGGCTTGGGATACAAGCCTGTGGATGAGTTGCATCCTGTCGGGTTGTGTGAAACCGGAACTGCGTTTGAACAACAGGTGGAAATTGTCTATGAGGGACGGATTTTTCAGTGTCGCCGTATTTTAGTCAAGTTAATTCGTCCTACCCGTGACGAATGGCACTAAGAAAGGCTGAAACTTCGTCAGGGCAGGGTGTGGGAGGTGTGGGAGGACGGGGAAGAAGTCTTACCCCCCCACTCCTTTCAAGGGTAGGTATTTAAAAATCAGGCAGTAGAGAGGGTGATTTGAGAGACATGGAGTTGTGGAGTCAAGGAAGGCCAAGGTTCAGGGAAAAAGCTACCTTGAGGTAGGGGAAGACGATTAAGAACGGCAGCCTTAATCACTAAAAATCCACGACGGAAACATGAGAGACAACGATGGAAGACACTATTTTTCAAATTGCGTCGTGCAACGTGGGTTTGTGGTAATTCGTCTAAACTACTAATAGGCAAATTGGCATCAATAGCACCTCCAACACTAACCTGCCATAAAGTAGCGATTGCGATCGCTAACCAATGTCTCTCGGCTCGTTTGGTATCTGTCATTTTAGTTTGATGCCAAGCAAAACCACCTCTTTTACCGTCTTTAAATAGACATTCAATCCAAGAGCGCATCGAATACCAACAAGCATCCGCAACTTCGGGTTGTAAATCGGTGAGAATTAACCAAGGTTCGGCATAGCCCTCGTCATGACGGGCTAACAATGTACATTCAATCGGGTTACTTTTGAAACAAGTTACCAATGACTCAAATGACTGACCAACTTCTCGAACAAGAGTATTTAGAGGTAGCCAAGAAACAGTACCTTTAATTTGAAACTGCCCCTGAAGGTTAATCCGCATAAAAGGATGCCAACCACAGTTCAAGATTTGTTGATACAACCACTCAGCATAAAGCCCTCTATCTGTGGTGACAATTACAAACCAATCTGGTGGTACAGTTTTGTCTATATGGCGAAATAATTCTTCCCAGTGAGGTTTCCAACTTCCAGGAATGGTAGCTTCAACTATTTTCCAGGCAATTGGAATTCCACAGCCACGGTAAACAATGCTAATTGCTAATACAGTAAAGCGATCGCTTAAAGTTGAAGCATCTGCTGCCAATGCTAGACGTTTTTCACCTTTAGGCCAAAGACTTAGAATCCAAGATAGTAGTGGACTAAAACAAGATGTCACATCCAATGAAGTTCGACCAGTTTTTGTTTTATCTTCTGCGTCTCGATACCATTCCCGCAGTTGCTGACGTATAGTATTCTCCTTTTTACCCAGTAGTTCTGCTAAAAATACTGAAACCGTTGTCAGTCCACTTGATTGGGTCATTACTATCCCAAAAGTCCACATTGCCAGTACAACAGCTTGAGGTTTTGTGAGATTTGGCATTTTTTCAATTACTTTTCTAGTCCATTCTCTTAATTCCTCGCTTTTTCCTACTTGCATTCACCCTCCTGCACCCGTAGTAATTCTGCTGATAAAAGCTAGATAGTATTTTACCTGCAAAAATACGCCTTTATTAAATACCTACCCTTGAAAGCCCCACTCCCCCCACTCCCCCCACTCAAAAGCCAGTTAAATCATGGGTTTGCGCTTATCTTAGTGCCATTCCTACCCGTGACCAAGAGTGGGAAATTGCCATTTATACAAACTTACCGTCCATTGACGCTTCGGGGATTTTGGTGGCAGAGCTTTATCAAGAAGGAATTATAACTATATAGTAATATAAGTTATATATAAAATTGAATCCTTATGTCAGAGACTCTTTCTCGAAAAAACACTTCAGAAATTCTTGCTCCCGTTGCAGAGTATTTTAAGGTACTCTCTGAAACCAGTCGCTTACAGATTTTGAGTTGTCTCAGAACCGGGCCGATGAACGTTACTGAAATGGGTGAAGCTACGGCTTTAGGACAAGCGAATCTCTCAAAACATTTAAAGGTGTTGACCCAAGCAGGTTTGGTGTCCCGTCAGCAAAAGGGAGTTAGCGTCTACTATGCGATCAGTGACCCTGTAATTTTTGAATTATGCGAATTAGTTTGCGATCGCATTGGCAACGAAATACAAAAACGGGCTAAAGAATTTGAACAGATCAAAGCCTTTAGCACCTTCTCAAAATAACTATTTTCTCAGTCAAGCTGAGAAAAAGTTTCTTGGGAGTTTCCCTACTCTCCTCCCAACAAGGCATTGACATTTTTTTAATTAAAAATTAAAAGTTAAAAATTAAGAAGGATAATAGTTTTTAATTAATTTGAGGTACAAGTCCCCACTGATAGCGTCGGCGGAAAGCGAGTATTGGTTCGCGTAGCGTCTTGTAGCGAGCATCGCGTCTTGCAATTTTTAATTAATAATTTTTAATTTATAATTTCGAGAAGCGACTTGACTAGGCATTTACTTTTAGATTCACCTCCCAACGACGCGCACCATTGGTACGACGAATGTCTCGCCAAATTTGCGTAGCAGCTAAAGCCCCATCCCCCGCAGCAATCACTACCTGATTCAACCCTACCTTCAAATCACCAATGGCAAAGACTCGCGGGTGAGAAGTCCGACACATCTGATCGGTAACTAGATTACCTCTTTTTAACTCCAGGTTTATCCCTTGCAGATAGGTATTGTGATAGCGGGAACCCATTGAAATTAGACCAGTTTCTAACTCAATCACTGAACCATCCACCAACTCCACACCAGTCATCTGGTGATTGTGTCCCAAGAATTGCTTAATTGGTGTCTCCACTAGGCGATAACCATGTTCTTGGAGTTTCTGACGTACTTGCGGACTTACTTCAAAAGCTCCGTGAGTAAAGGCGGTAATATAAGATGTAAACTAGCTTAACCCTCTTTTATCACTCTCGACAAAGTATAATTAGGAGCGATCGCAAAAATACCAGACAGAGAGTATGGTTGAGCCTCGCCCACCTGCACCCACAGTAAAATTTGTGGACGAATACTGCCAGTTGTATCAAAACCTCTTTCCAGAAGTTAGAAGCTTTGAAGCTTTTAAGTACCTACACATGGGATGTGTTTCTGATATAAAACGTAAAACTCACGCCTGTAATAACTCAAGTTGCTAGTTACATACCAAGAAAGATGACATAGGGGTATAAAAACAATAAAATCCCTCCAGACAGAAAATTAGGAGGGAAATATGTTAAATGAAATAGTTACTATCTATTCTGTCATAGATGACCTATTGAAGGCGATTGGACATGATGAGGATATTCGTCGTGAAATGAGTGATGCAGAAATTATCACCACGGCAATGATAGCGGCAATGTTTTTTGGTGGGAATCATAGCAAGGCTTGCAGCTATATGAAAGACCATAACTTGATACCAGGAATGTTAGAAAAATCACGATTTAATCGGCGATTACACAAGGTATCGATGTTGATGAACGATTTATTTCATCAAATGGGAACAGCACTAAAAGAAATTAGTGAAGATACGGAATATCTTTTAGACTCGTTCCCCGTACCAATATGTGATAATATTCGCATCTTTAATGCGAAGTTAATTCACTCGGAAGAATATCGGGGTTATATCGCATCCAAGAAACGTTATTTTTATGGAGTGAGAGTACAGTTATTGACTACCAAAACAGGTATTCCTGTCGAATTTGTGTTCATGCCAGCTAGCGCAACAGATATACGGGGATTGAGTGCTTTACCCTTGAATTTAATGCCTGGGAGTCAAGTTTACGCCGATTCTGCCTATCTTGATTACACTGTGGAAGATGACTTAATTGAAACTAGTCAAATCTCGATGCAGGTCATGCGAAAAAGTAACTCTAAACGCCAAGATGCACCGTGGAATCAATACATTAAACAGTCTATTCGTCATTACATTGAAACCGTGTTTAGCGGCATCACTCGTTTCTTCCAAAAATCGCTTCATGCCGTAACATTTGAGGGGTTTTTACTGAAGTTACAAGCTTTTATTTTTGCTTACACTCTGCAACAAGCTTTTATTGACTAAGTTGCAAATGTTACTCTCTATTAAACTACACTGAACATTCCTAATGGCATTTTTATAGTGGTTGGAGTTCGTACAACCCTTATTTACTGTGCCTACACTTTCCATCTCCTCTTTTGTATTCTATTACCCGCAACTTGGGTTAATAGCGAAAATTGTAGGGTTAGATAATCATCAATCATTACATCATTTTTTAACAGCATCACCCTGGGATGTACAAGAATTAAGGAGGCAAAGGTTAGAATTAATATTATATATACTTCAAGGTCGCCCAATAATACTAATTATTGATGAGACAGGGGATAAGAAAAAAGGAAATACGACTGATTATGTAAAAAGACAGTACATTGGAAATTTAGGTAAAACAGATAACGGTATTGTGGCGGTTACAGCATATGCAGTCTTATCTGGAATGACATTTCCTCTAATATTTGAAGTATATAAACCGAGGGAAAGATTACAACCAGGAGATAAATATTTAACCAAACCTGAAATCGCTGGGATAATGATCAGAAAATTGCGAGCAATGGGGTTTAGATTCAATCTGGTGCTGGCGGATAGTTTGTATGGTGAAAGTAGTAAAAATTTTTTAAGCGTACTAAATGAATTAAATCTTAATTTTATTGTAGCGATTCGCTCAAACCATAGAGCATGGGGAATTACAGACTCAAAAGTAAAATACTCAGATTGGCAAAGATTCAAGCGTGTTTTCTCGGATTTAAGTTCAGAGAATAGATATATTAGAGAGATAATATGTGGCAAAAAATCGGATATCAGATATTGGCAAATAACAACTGATAAAGAAGAGCTTCCGAAAAACACGACTTGGTATGTAATGAGTAAATATCCAGAAATTACCCCAAGAGAAGTTGGTAATTTTTACGGTCTAAGGACTTGGGTAGAATATGGTTTAAAACAAAGTAAAAATGAATAAGTATTGCTGATTTTCGCCTCACTCATTATCCACAAATAGAGAAATGGTGGGAAATTGTTTTTAGTGCTTATCTGTTGGTTAGTCAACATTGAGAACAACTGCTAAAATTACCACCACAATCTGAATCTAGATTTTCATCACATCCTTGGTGGAATCAAGGCAATGGTTGGAATAGTATTCTGAATAACCTCCGTTTGATACTTCAGCCATTTACACTATTTAACTTGATTAAACCTTGGTTAGCGGTCTTTACAGTCCCTAAGCTATCTGAGGGATTTTTTCAACTTCAAATGATTGTTAATAATCTGACTTGCTCAATTTTTCGGTTCTTCGGTTACTTTTATGGAGAATTAATAGTAAAATGCCAATTTAATAAACTGCGTAATCGAAAATTGCTAAAGTTACGAAAGCCATATCCTAGTCTTTTAATTAACTTGAGTTTATTATTAATTCCTTCTACAACACCACTTGTAGTTCTCCCGTCAAAATAGCCTACTATTTCACCAAACCATCTAACCATTGTACCTATACTTTTGGGAAAACATAAAAGTGAATTATGCATCCAATCTAATAATTTAATTATGCTATCTCCCCAAGATTTAGTTGATTCAAATATCTCTCTAAATTCTTCTTTTAGTTGATGCATCTTAGCCAAGATAGGTGAAACCTCTTGGGCAGACTTTAACTTTTCTTTTTGCTTCTCGTTTAAAGAAGCCTCATTTTTAATGAAGCTATATTTGCTTTTATTTAATCCCTTTAATATTCGTTCTCTTTCTAATTTATTTTCTAGGGACATTGCTATTTTCTTTTCGGTTTTACGCATAGTATCTAATTCATCATTTACTTGTTTCATAACATGAAATCTGTCAGCAGTTATATTAGCATTAGGCATTAACTCTTCTACTAAACTTTTATAAGGCAACCAGAGATCAATGCTCACTTCTTCGATTTGTTTAAGCACCTGAACTCCCCATTTTACAAGGACTTCCCTGATTTCTTCTATTCGTCGTGAATGCACAATTTCAATTGGTTTATGAGTATCTAAATCTACTAATATTGCTAAATAGTTTCCTTGTCCTTTAACTAAAGCAATTTCATCTATACCTAGCCTTTTTAGATGAATTAAATTTATATTTAATATTTGCGATACTTGTCCTTTTAACATAGATTCGACTTCTTCATCGCTTAAATCATTTCTTTTGCCGACACTATGAATATTGCTATTTAATACTTGTTGAACTATTTCCATTGCCAATCTTTTAGTATATCCTTTACTCTTCTCTACAAAATTCAACTTTTCACTAAAGACTTTTTTACATTTATTACACTTGAATTGGCGACGATTTATTTTTAGTAGCACTCGTTTTTCACTCCAAGATAAATCATGAATCATCCGCCAATGATTTTGATGTATACTGTGAGTAATTTGTTTACAGGATGGACAAGCAGAATAGTTGACAGCTTTTTCTATTGTTATAATTATTCCTTCCCCTTCAATTTCTTCAAAATCTAACACTTTCATCTCTGGAAGATTCAGTATTTGGTCTACGGGAAATTTCATGACGATTGCCAAAAACTTTTGGATTTTATAAATATGATTATAATATTTTCACTATCTAAACATATCTAAAGACTTGTAAAGCTTTACAGGGCAGCAGTTTTGAGCTTAAAAAATTGAAAAATATAGGCATTAAATCTTCATGATTTTAATTTATTCCATAAAAAGAGCCGAAGAACCAATTTTTCAAAACTTAAATATTCCTTATTTCTATTTTTCCTCTGCCTAGAGTGACAAAAGAGGGTTAAGCTGAAGATCATTTCTTCAATACTTGCTTCACTACCTGCGAAGAAACCACATTTTTTATCTGTCATTTCATAACCATCGCAAATCATGCAGACATGCAAATTGTACCCAGCATCGACTAATGTGAATAAAGACTCCATCTTTAACTGTAGGTTCCATTTTTTTGCCTCCGAGTCTAAATATTTTGAGTATTAATTAAACTTTTTGAATCTTGTTCGACTATTTCGACAGTTTTCTTCCTAGCTACTCCAGCAATATGAGGGCTGACAATGGGAAAAGAAAGATTAAACTGTTGATAATCAACGCTCTCAAAACCAATATTTTCTAAAATTTCCCCAGTTTCACGGTTGGGGTGACAATTGTCGAACATTGTCTTCCAGACAGGTTCAATTCCATCTTGAATTCTGCGCGTCCAAGTACCGCATTCAGCGGCAACATGTTCGATAAATAAGAAACGACCATCAGGTTTGAGTACCCGCCCGATTTCTCGTAAGGTAGTTACAAGGTCAGTTACAGAACAGAGAACATGGGTACTGACAACAACATCAATGCTGTTATCTTCAATATCTAACCTTTCCGCTGATCCTAAACGTACCTCAATATTATGCAAACCAAAGCGTTCGGCTTCCTGCTTGAGATAAGAATGCATGAAAGGATTTGGCTCAATGCAAATAAGAAGGATATCAGTCAATACTTTTCGGTTAAGGGGGAAAGGGGAAAGGGAAAGGGTTTGAATTTCCCTTTCCCCATTGCCCTTTAACCTTTCCCCAGACCAAAAAGAGAGATTATTGGGTTTAACCGAAAAGTATTGGGATATCAGTGGGATAATAAGAGAGATTTGCCCCTGCTCCCGGCCCAATTTCTAAAAGTCGTCCATCTAAATCTGCAAAGAAAGCCTGTTTGAGTTGTGCCATAGTTTCATAACTGTTGCAACCCTGCAACTTGATGGCACTGTTATCTGCGGTATTTGCTTTAGCCATTCCCCAAGCAAAGAGACGTTTTAACCAGTCTGGAGTTATTTGTCTGTGTGGTGTCATAAAAAACTCCTGATTAAACCAAAATTATTACTTACCCGTACAAGTTTCTAGCCCCAATCGCCGCCACTCCATCATCCCACCGCTAATATTGAAGACTTTAGTAAAACCTGCTTTGACCAAATATTCAGCAGCGATAGGGCTACGGTGGGAGGTTAAACAAATTACAACAACAGATTCGTTCTTGGATAAATCCCGAAACCATTGGGGATAAAACCAACGACGTAAACCCGGTATCATGCCTATTAGAAGACGTGGCAAACTCAGGTTGATTGCCCCAGGTGCGTGAAACATCCCATACTCCAAGTTGCTACGCACATCTATCAGGAAGGGAGGTTCAGCTAAGAGCCTGTCAAGAAACAACTTTTACAATTTATTATCTAGAAAGCTTACTGAGAAAGCATTTCTAGCTCAAAAGAGGCATCTTTTTTAACTTAAAGTGAAAGCCCAGTCTAGATTACAGCCCGCTTGTCACGCCTCAAACTCACTGCCTATTAAAATAACTTTAAAGCAATATGAGAATTTGCTTGACATCTTATATAACTATGTGGTTATATAAAAGGATAAGGTTAACTTGCCTTGAACAACGATTAACCTCGGAATTAAAAATTATGACTATTTCTCTGCAACAACGCCAAAGTAGTAACAATCTTTGGGAGAAATTCTGCAATTGGATCACCAGTACCAACAACCGTATGTACATTGGTTGGTTTGGCGTACTGATGATTCCCACACTCTTAACGGCAATCACTTGTTTCGTCATTGCTTTCATTGCTGCACCACCTGTAGATATAGATGGTATTCGTGAACCTGTCGCTGGTGCTTTACTCTATGGCAATAACATCATTACTGCTGCGGTTGTGCCTACTTCCAATGCAATTGGTCTGCACTTTTATCCCATTTGGGAAGCGGCTAACTTAGATGAGTGGTTATATAATGGCGGCCCTTACCAGTTGATTATTTTCCACTTCCTGATTGGTATTTACTGCTACATGGGTCGTCAGTGGGAATTATCTTACCGCTTAGGGATGCGTCCTTGGATTTCTATTGCCTACAGCGCACCTGTTGCTGCTGCCACTGCGGTAATATTAGTCTACTCTATAGGTCAAGGTTCTTTCTCTGATGGGATGCCTTTAGGGATTAGTGGTACTTTCAACTTCATGCTTGTATTGCAAGCAGAACACAACGTTCTCATGCACCCATTCCACATGTTGGGAGTAGTTGGTATCTTTGGTGGTGCTTTATTCTCTGCCATGCACGGTTCTCTAGTTACTTCGTCTTTAGTTCGAGAAACCTCTGAAACTGAATCCCAAAACCACGGTTACAAATTTGGTCAAGAAGAGGAAACTTACAATATTGTCGCAGCTCACGGTTATTTCGGTAGATTGATCTTTCAATACGCATCTTTTAACAATAGTCGTGCTTTACACTTCTTCTTAGCTGCTTGGCCAGTAATTGGTATCTGGTTTGCTGCCTTGGGCGTATCCTCTTTTGCCTTTAACCTCAATGGTTTTAACTTTCACGATTCCCTTCTTGATTCTCAAGGTGGTGTAATTAATACTTGGGCAGATGTTTTAAACCGCGCTAACTTGGGAATTGAAACAATGCACGAACGCAACGTTCACAATTTCCCCTTAGATTTAGCTGCTGGAGATATTCAACCTGTAGCTTTAGTTGCTCCTGCTATTCACGGTTAATTAATTCTAAGTTTCAGTTCGTTGTAATTCCTCAACAACAATGTAAGCAACCCAAGTTAAAAATGCTTCGGGTTGCTTTTTTATCAAAAGGGCGTTGCTATCAGGAAAGAATCATTGTTTGGCGATGGGCTACGCCCCGATGGAAGCGATGGCGCAAAGCGGTCACTGTAGCTGATCGCAACAGCCACAAAAAACTAACTCCAGTGTGGACAACATATTACTATATAGTTATATGATTAATCAATCAAGCAATTTTATCTGGAGTTAGCCATGATGTTATTCCGACAACTCTTTGACCCGGAAACAAGTACATATACTTATTTAATTGCTGATTTAGAAACCAAAACGGCGATTTTGGTCGATCCGGTATTAGAACAGGTAGATCGCGATCGCCAATTACTCACAGAACTAGGATTAACTCTCAAATACTGCTTAGAAACCCATATCCACGCCGATCATATTACTGGAACAGCTAAATTGCGGAAGGCTACGGGTTGTTTGGGGATTGTACCGGAAAATGCCCAAGCTATATGTGCAGACAGATTTATCAAAGATGGAGAAGTATTAGAGTTAGGGAGTCTAAAAGTAAAGGCAATGGCAACTCCGGGTCATACTGATAGCCATAATGCCTATTTAGTTAATGGTACTCATCTACTCACCGGAGATGCCCTGTTAATTCGTGGTTGCGGACGGACTGACTTTCAGAGTGGAAATGCAGGGATGATGTATGACGCAATAACGCAACGGTTGTTTACATTACCTGACGAAACCTTAGTTTATCCCGGTCATGATTATCGAGGTAACACAGTTTCCACCATTGGGGAAGAGAAACAATGGAATTCGCGGCTGGTGGGACGAAACCGCAGCGAATTTATCCAATTGATGGGAAACCTGAATCTACCCAACCCGAAAAAGATTATGGAAGCAGTACCTGCGAACCAGCGCTGCGGTAGCGTTGCTGCGTAACAAAATCACACAAAAACTTCGCGTTTAAAAATCTACATTCCTAAGTATAAAAAGCAATGACTACTTCCCGTATAAACAAATTACAAACCGTTGATGCCCAAACACTCAAACAGTTGCGGAAACAACAAGCTATCACACTTATAGATGTTCGTGAACCAGCTGAGTATTCAGGAGAGCATATTCCCGGAGCAACTATGATTTCCCTATCCAAATTTGATCCGCGCAAAGTTCCCCAAGATCAAGACACAAAAGTGATTCTCTACTGTCGTTCCGGGAATCGTTCAACAATGGTTGCTCAAAAGCTATTTGATGCGGGTTTTACAACTGTTACCCATCTGGAAGGAGGTATAAGCGCTTGGAAACAAGTGGGTTATGCTACCACAATTAACAAAAATGCCCCCATTAGTTTAATGCGGCAAGTGCAAATTGTCGCTGGGTTATTAGTATTAACAAGCACATTATTGGTAGCATTTGTTTCTCATTGGTTCCTGATTCTCAGTGTTTTTATGGGAGCCGGATTAATGTTTTCGGGAATTACAGATAGCTGTATGTTAGGGATGTTACTAGCAAAGCTTCCTTATAATCAACGGAGCAGTGTATGACGCTGTGGATTATTGGGCATTTGTTAGCAGCTTGTATTGGGGTGAGCTTAGGTTTGATTGGTGGTGGGGGTTCGGTGCTGGCGCTACCAATTTTAGTTTACGTCATGGGTATACCGCCAAAATCTGCGATCGCCATGACTTTGGTAATTGTCGGTACTGTTAGCTTATTGGGGGTAATTCCCCACTGGCGAGCCAAAAATGTTGATTTCAAGACTGCATTTATTTTTGGTTCGGCAACGATGTTGGGGGCATTTGTGGGGGCAAAAATTGCTACTCTCCCAGTAGTTACCGCAGCTTTTCAAATGATGCTGTTTGCAGTCATGATGTTAGTGGCTGCGGTGTTTATGATTCGGCGTAGTTCTAAACCTGTTGCAGCAGATGACAAACTGGCATTTTATCCCCCACCTGTCTGTAAGTATTGCTGGTTGTGGTTAATTAGTGAAGGCTTGGGTGTGGGAGTGCTGACTGGGTTCGTTGGTGTTGGTGGTGGGTTTGCGATCGTGCCAGCTTTGGTACTCTTGGGAAATGTACCAATGAAACAGGCGATTGGAACATCCTTGTTAATTATTGTATTTAATTCAGTTGCAGGCTTTTTAGGCTACTTGGGACACGTTTCTTTAAATTGGAACTTGATCTTATCCTTTATTGTGGCTGCTAGTGTGGGAACAATTTTCGGTGCGTACTTAGCTGAATTTGTTCCAGCTAATAGACTTCAGAAAACTTTTGGTTATTTTTTGCTTGCAGTTGCAGCTTTGGTTTTAGTGCAGAATCGTCAGCAACCGCGATCGCCCCAGGTAGATAATCATAGCAACGCCCGACTAGTCACAATCAGTAGACCGAAAACTTTTGCCATACCTTCTCTACGAGATGCTATGCGAACGGTGGGCGTAGCGATCGCCAAAAAATAACTGCATCCCAAAACTCCGTATGAAGAATTACACAGCGATCGCCTGAAAAACCTCCCATGAACCTAAAATTTTTAACATGGATATACATGAAATTCTCAAATCTTATGCTGCTGGAGAAAGAAGCTTCCCAAGACTGAATCTGCAAGAAGCAGAATTAACCAATGCAGACCTCAGAGGCGCAGATTTTAGCAATGCCGATTTACGTCAGACACGACTTGGTAAAGCCAACTTCAATCAAGCATGTTTGCGAGAAGCTAACCTGAGTGAAGCTATTCTCTGGGGAATAGACCTAAGTGAAGCAGATTTGTATTGCGCCATTCTTCGTGAGGCTGATTTGACTGGTGCAAAGCTGGTTCGGACATATCTAGACAAAGCCAACTTAATCAAAACCAGTTTATGTGGTGCTAATTTAAATGGTGCAAAACTCTCTGGTTCTCTACTAATTCAAGCAGATTTACGTCCCAGTTCCAATCAACGTACAGATTTGGGATATGCGGTTTTAACTGGGGCAGATTTGAGCTACGCTGACCTGAGAGCGGCTTGTATGCATCATGCCAACTTAGATGGAGCGAAGTTATGTCGGGCAGACCTAAGTCGAAGCATCCAGTGGGGAGATTTGGCGACGGATCTTAGTGGAGCCAGTTTGCAAAGAGCAGACTTGAGCTATGCAGATCTCAATGGTGCGATTCTGCGAAAAGCTAATCTGCAAGGAGCAGACTTAACTGGAGTTATTCTCACTAACGTTGATTTCCAAGGAGCGATCATGCCCGATGGTACAATTCATGATTGATGATAGGCGATGTCTACGACGGGCTACGCCTACGCACTCGTTGCTGACAAGTTTAAAATCATCAGCTATTTGTCAATAAGTAATAGTGCTTAAATCATTGCTAAAAATCGGCGTAGAAAACACAATTTTTGGTAACGCTTGCTGCAAGCGCGATCGCTCTACTTCAAAATATGGGAATGAAGAGACGATCGCACATTTTTTATCCGACCTCACTAAATGGTGTTGCTTCTAAATAGAATTATCATGACATTCCAATCATGGCTGGTCTATCAACCAATAAGCACCTGCATTTTTTTTAGTTGTTAGATATGAACCAGAATCCTTAATACACAACCACTGATCCGTCCAGTGATGATTGACAAAATAAACTTCGTCGCCATAATAAATAATTGGCTCGTTGTTATTCTTTTTGCGAATAGTCCATAGCTGCTTCTCTCCCCATCCATCTGTCTCGTAATAGAGGCTAGGAGTTGTCCATGCACCAAGAATATTCTCATTTCCAACAGATTGTTCGGTAGTCTCTATTCTTACCGTATCTCCATCTTTTAAGATTCCATTCCCTCCAGATAGCAAAAGTTGTATTGGCATCTCTGAACTATTAATTTGTGGATAGTAATATTTAGGAGGCAAATTGCCAAACGACAAAGACTCATACTTTGCAGAAACGATGGAATCTTTTTTTGTTGGAGTACGCATATAGAATTTATTACCATATTGAAATACTGGGGGTTTTTTCGGTGAAAATGGTGTTTCTAATGAGTGAATCAATAAATCAGAAATGGTTTTTCTGTTTAGAGGAAATTCATCGACTACTTTAAATTCTACTTTTTCTCCTGTGGATAAATTTCTCCATCCATTGTCGTCATAATATAAACGAATAGTTTTTCTTTCTTTTAGCTTAAAATAACAAGGAACATAACCTGATAGCTCTTGTGGCAATATATAACCATTATTCCATTGTTGCGAAGATATTAGGAGAATTATTTCATTAGAAAAGTGCCAATATTGACTAGAATGTGAATCCAATTCCAAAAAGCAATTACATCCGATCATGCTCTCCCAAGATGCATAGTCAATACTCTCTCCTTCTTGACTCCATTGAAAGGCTCGGCCAAGACCTATGTAAAACAAATCATCGCTTTTGTTGGATAACCCAAGAGTATAATTGTCCCAATTCTGGCTTTTTTCTACATTAGACTCAGCAAAATTAATTTTTGGGGAAGAGCTACCTGTAGAATCTACTTCAAAAAAGTTCTGTACTAGGCTTTGCTTCACTAATTTATCTGAAGAAAAATAACAAGGAATAGAACCTCTATTTGCATCGGCTGCAACCCGAAAAGGCCAATGATCAACTAGAATATTTAAAGTGGTTGATGACGTTAGTTGATTCAGAGCAATTGAACCCCCAAAAGAAAGGTAAGAATTACTAGGATTTGTACCTATTATACCTTGCAGAATATATAAACGAGATTGAGATAATTTTAGTAAATTCAACTTATCATGCTCAAATTGTATAATAATCTGTATCCAAGATTCATATGAGACAATATTACCCATGAGCAGAACCAAATTTGAGAAAAAACTTTATATAGCTAAATAGAGAGTTTATTAAAAATATTCTCAATAAACTCTCTAAAAGTCTCTCGTATGGGGACACCGTTGTTTAGCAAACTCGTGATGTCTCAATTTAAAAATGAAGGATAGGATAATTCTGAAAAATTCAAATTTATCTTATCCAGTCCCTCAAAACTATCTTGATAGACTACTATATCTATCTTTTAGGACCGAAGACTGAGAGGGCAGTTTGGGAACTTACTTCAGTTAGCATTTTATTAGAGTCGTTATCAGCAGCTGTTAATCCATTGTTGTCTCTGTCCAGCAAGAGTTTCACCTCTGGATTATCGGCAGCACTAAATGCTGTCAAGTCAATTAATACCCCCGGAGCAAAGATATTCGAGCGAATGATACCTTGTTGAACATTAACAGCGGCTAGGAAAATCAAAACTTTCTCAATTGGCTCCATAGTTAAGATGTTGTCTGCTGCTACATCGAAGACCGCAAAGGGCGCATTATCATCCACATGAGCTTCTGAAGGACCAGTTAGCCCCAGAAGTGCGCGACCTGATGCAGATTGATTTGTCACAACAATAGGTCCTGCACCCCGTCCCTCCTCTTTTACCTCTAGACGATTATTTTCATTGAGGAGGACTTTTGAGCCTAATGGAATGGCATCAGTTCTGGTACTTGTCCGAATGATAGTGTCATCGCTGACTTTGATAAACTTGTTGTAAAAGACGGAATAAGTCGGCTTATAAAAGATATCTATATTTGTTGACCAATGCTTAGGTTGCAGAGCAAACCAAGTAGGGACATAGCCTGGAGCTCCTTTTCCATCACAGAACTTAAAGGCATAAAGACACCAGCTATTGTCACGGTAATATTTTTGGTCACCTTCTTTAATGTTGATTATCGATATATTGAAAGTCATGGTAACTCCTATGTTTTTTAGTTTCAGGTTTTCGATTTTGAGGGAAACTTGACCATACTCAGCACTAAATACTGAGTAAGTTAAAAAATACTCATAACTTCTGTACTTGGTACAAGCCCCACCCTTGATCGGCAGAATCTTCTTAACGTGAGAAGGTTGATACCCCACCCTTTGTGGGTGGTCTTTTAACTCAGCACTCAGGACTCAGGACTCAGGACTCTTCATTTTGATCTTAAGCAGAGATATTGCAGAGTCATTCATACTAGACGTAAATAGTTAGCCAGTCTAGTTTCTAGCCCACACAGGTAGTCATTACGAATCAGTATATGTCGCTCATAATCCTTTTACCTTCCTCAAGATTTACTTTATAAATTTAGTATTTACCTTAAATCCATTCAACTCAACCGAAGTTGACGAACTTAAAAACTTCTCAACTTCAGTCTCTACAAGCTAGACACAGGAAAGATTTCAACTATTGTCAAATTAAACTTTATTTCCCCTTGTTTCTCTTAAAATCGGCAAATAAACCTTAACTTCGGGATCTAAAGTCACAAAACTTGAAATTCACCACAGCTAAAACTTTCTCTCGGTTTTACCGAAACGCTTCAAAATCAATCGTTGCAGTAAACGTTTCAATATCAGCGATCGCCCATACATTTCAGATCAATCGAAAAACCCGCCCAATCTGAGTACAATTTGATTAGACATAGGCAACCGTGACCTTCCCTGCAACAATCTATATTCGTAGAAGAGCGATGTCTACGACGGGCTACGCCTACGCACTGATTAAGCAGTTATCTCCCCAGAAAAGTTAACTGCCGTCATTCAATTATTGGAGTTTCTGTCGGAGTTTCAGCCCTTCAATACCGCCTGAGTCAGTTCTTAGAGCATCTCCCCAGGAAAATCGAGTACCTGCGGCGCGAAGACGAATAGTAGCCAGCAGAACCGATCGCTTCCCAATTCCAGCAACAGCGATCGCCATTCAAAAGCTGAATTACGAAAATACAACACAAAAGAAAGGCGATCGCCAACTTAATCAAACCCGTAAAATTACTTAACGTGGGTGCGAGAATAAAGCAAGTAACATAAAATTAGCTGGATAAATTTGCTTCACTCAGTCTTGTAAGACTTACCTGCTTTCAGACTGAAATAGTGCTTAATATCTGTGTTTCCTATAATAATTCTTGAACAAATCTTTTGAATGGGTACAGTTTTGACAATTAAGACTTGATTGAGTAGCTAATTTTATAGCTTTGGCAGCTGAAGTTATTTACTGCTGATTTGTGTCTTGTGTCAGTCATCTCCTGTTTGTTGGTGCATCTTACCGATGTACTACAGACGGTCATGCCTATCCATAAAAAATACATTTATCACCTGCAACATTTCCCATGAAATCCCAACAAAGGAGCCGTAGACGTGGTGTAATCCTAACGCCCCAAGGATTGCAGAAACTCCAAGATGCAAAATCTCAATCAGAAAGTAATGAAAATTTTGATAAACATTATACCCGTGAAGCTTTAGGCTTTCGCATGGGGTTAGACCCAGATACGGTAGCAAAGGTATTTGCCTGTGAAATCGGAGTAGATCGGCAAACCCTGAATTATTGTTTCCAAGCATTCAAGCTACAACTAGAACCTAATGATTATCAGTTAGCCAATCCAGATATCAACCCCCAGGAAGACTACACAAAAATTCCAAATCGAATTGATTGGGGAGAAGCACCAGATGTATCCCTTTTTTACGGACGTACAGAAGAACTGGGAACCCTGAAGCACTGGATTTTAGCTGAGTCTACCCCAGAGCAAGCAATACCCTGCCGTCTCATTACCTTATTAGGCATAGGTGGTATCGGCAAAACCTACCTATCGATGAAGCTCGCTCAACAACTTCACAATCAGTTTGAGTTCGTGATTTGGCGATCGCTCCTTCCGGGTCCTTCACTGAACGATCTTTTAGCAGACTTAATCTCCGTCCTATCCGATGGGAAAGAAACTGATCTACCAGAATCATTCAATCACAGAATTTCACGACTGATTCATTATTTGCAACGTTATCGTTGCTTACTGGTTTTAGATGGTGCTGACAGAGTTCTCCAAGAATGTGCAGCCACAGAAATCACCTGTCGAGATTGCATCTGGCTTCACCACACAACCGGCGGGGAATACTGTGAGTTATTTAGGAGAGTGGGAGAAGCCACCCATCAAAGTTGCTTAATCTTAACCAGTCGGATCAAATCTCATGAGATCGCTCCGCTTGAAGGAAAGACAACACCTGTGCGAGTATTCTCTCTCCAAGGATTACAGGTTACAGACATACAAGAACTTTTGAAAACAAAAGGAACCTTTAGAGGAACGCCAGACGACTGGAATCGATTAATCGAATCCTATGGAGGGAATCCCCATATCCTAAACCGCATTGCCATAACGATTCAAAAGTTATTTGATGGTAGTATAACTGAATTTTTAAAACAAAAAGTTACACTTTTCGGTACAATTCTCAACGATTTATATCCAGAATTTGAATACCTATCAGATGTAGCTAAAGCAACGATTCAATGCATGGTACTTAATCGTCAACCCATTTCTTTTTCACAGCTACGAACAAAGATGCCATCCTCAGTTTCATCCCAAGAACTACTGGAAAGCTTAGAACTACTGCAAGGGCGATCGTGGATTGATGCCAAATCAGGTCTGTTTTCCCTCCAACCGATGATGATTGAATATGTCAAATCTTTTATTATTGATGAGCAGATCGCCAAATTTCAGCCGAACGCATTTCTGGATCAAGAACATCAACGTCAGGTAGCAAGCTAGAACTGTCAGGATGATCAATAGGGGTTTTAGCGATCGCAAATAACAGAGTAAACAGCATTTATAATAGAGCGATCGCTCAACAATCTAAGGTGACTTATACCAAGAGTGAAGCCACTAAAAGACATCACATTTACCTTACTCGCTAAGTCCACCAGTGCAGATGCTTACTAAAATGTTTTGCCACCAGAGAAAGTTACACCTATATTACAGGGGTTGCTGAGAATGTTTTCAGCAAGGGTATCAACCTCTGTAACTGAAGAGGCAGTTGTTGCTGGGAGCAGTTTATGTTTAATACAACCTTTTAGCCTCTATAGTTTGCGGTAATCGTAAAGGTTCTGATAAATCTGGAATTGCTAGTTCCCAACCGTTTGCTAAGGTAAAAATCTGACCCTCACATCCCTCTGTTTGGTTCACCACTTCTTCCTCAATATCTTTTTTGGCAATATAGACTACTAAATGTCCGGCAGCATTCTGACGCAGCATAACTTTCATTTGATTTCCTCAACAGGTTCTAGTTCTTTTTTGCGACAACCGACGATAAAGCCCTTGTCAATAAAATGCACTGCATAGATATAGGAATTTTGCAAAAAGGTCCCAATACTGACGATGTAGCCAATTTCTCCCTTTTTTGCTAGTGTTGCCCCAATTTCTTGACCGGGATATGTGCCATCGTTGCGGATCAGCTTGCGAGTTTTGACTTTTGAGCCAATTTCAAAGGCTGGTGGCAAGTCTAGTTCTAATTCATCCAATTGCATAAAATAACCTCTGGGATGGGACAAAACTCAATAGTTTTTGCATATTGAAGCTGCATTTGTTTTGTACCAATTCTTGCCACACTGCGTCTAAGATAGATTGGAATATCATCTGAGGTTAAACTCATACCCTATTGCTGTAGCAAATTAGTTACCAAGTGCCGATCTCAATGTTTACCCATTATGTGCTACCGATTCGTACTCAAAGAGCATCTAAAAATCTGTCATATAGCAATCCTAAATGAGAGCAACCTGATAGTATTTTTGTACTATAAAAATTATTTACTAATACACATCTCCAGAAATTAAATATGCGTTATCCAGAACCCTTGTAGAGACGTAGCACTGCTACGTCTCTACATTCATTTTCGGAGATGTCTAATCACCAAGAATTTTATTTTCTTAAGTTGCAGAAGTATACACTGTGTTCGGATCTCAAATAGGGATTGTTATAGTAGCTGCGAAAATGACAAACAAAACTGTTTGACAGTCTTTTGCTCTGTAAAGATGTTGTATATCTGTCGCATCGAAATTTATAGGGTGAAAGAGCAATGTGTTACTTATATCAGGCGGCTCTAACCACAAAAGTGCATATATTAGCTTGTACTCAATTACTATGAATGCCGATTCAATCGGAATTTACAAGCTAAAAAAAATTTTTTCACGTCAGGGTACTAGTATTTTTAGACTAGGGATACTGATGTTTATCAGAGTCGGGAGTGAGTATTTATTTACTTAAGACTAAAATGCCAAGCGGAATTTGAAGGCATTTTTGTCATGATTTCTTCAATATTAGTTTTTACTCATCTGCACTCGCCGATGGAATACATTAAAAAATAATTTTCTGTATATCAAGCTACGATATACAATTTTATTGTTGAGTTTCAGAAACATCAGCTTTATACTTGATTTTAAAACTCCTGTCTGTATATCTAGGCACGATTTTGGATAAAGTTAGTTTTTTTAGCAAAAAAGTGATATTTTAGATACAGAATTGAATTTCGTTGAGCAACTGGGCTGGTTCTTGATTAACTACTCCAGTTCTTTATCCCTAAAGTACCCAAGTAAATAGTGCTTTGAGCAGCAATGTGATACGCCCAGCTTTTAGCGATCGCACACACTCTGAGTACATATAAGAAAAGGTCAAAAAACAACTCAAATGGCACTCAAACTATTGCTAGTGCTGGGTTTAAGGTGAGTACAAAAATACTTGTACCCTTCATCATAAATACTCGTACCCTTTCCAGAAAATACTAGCACCCATACCTGAAAACTTTTTTTAAAAGCTTCTAAAAGCCTGGTAATTATAAGTTTCAGTTTTTGAGTACAAACGTAATCAGTTTAATAATTTCTAAAAAACACTCGCAACATCTTCTTTTGAGGCGGCTGCTATAAATAAAACATGTAGCACTAAACACTGAATGCACTAACAAAAATGTATCGCTAAATACTTAATGCCCTAACAAAAACTCGAAAGTTATAACCAGTAAACCAAAAAGTTTTCC
>NZ_JAWJTF010000071.1:0-51752 GCF_048836525.1 Nostoc sp. CALU 546 | reverse complement strand
ACTTAACGCAAAAACTATGTCGCGCAAGGAACTTCAGTTCCAAGAATCATAGCGAAAGTCATCTGAAGATGACTAGATATCCCCAAAAATATTCAGTCTACTTCAGTAGACTTTAGCTATGAGCCAGAGAATTCATTCTCTGGCGGGTTATGAACCCCGCAGCAAAGCTATTTCTAGCTTAAGTTGACACCAATGGGCTGTGTACCCCTAATTTGTATTGAATACGACGCGTAGCAATTTGCCGTATACAAAGCAATACAGTCCAAATAAGACCAAAACACTTGTAGAGACGGCGATTTATCGCGTCTCGAAAACCCAAAATTTTTGCCAGCCGCCCTTAACCCAAGCGTATTGGTATAAAAAGATTAAATTTTTTTGTAACCCCTCAGCATAGAATCAAAGCGTCAGTGATTGCCGCAACTCCTCATCATACCTTTACATAATTTTAGTCATATCAATATAAACCCTGAAACACTTACCAAAAAAAGGATAGAACACTTACGTAACAATACGAAGCCTAAAAATGTCCATTTTTAACAAAATGCTCACAGCAAGGGTTATATATTTTTATCTGCCAAAAGGAATTAAGAAAAGATTACGCCTTTACTTTTACTAGTTGAGGTTGAATCTGCATTCCCAAGCAAAATCTGGGAACGAGCCTAAGGCGAAAAGCATAGGGAGTAAATAAAATCATGAATAATTTATCTAACAAATTATCTATCATTCTCCGAGGGAGTATCTGCTTATTAGGTTTAGTGAGTGCAGGAAGTTTTTTAGCCGCACCAGCAAATGCACAACAAGCCACTGCTCGTGCTGCTGTTAGTTTGATTAGACCTTCTGGTACTTTTCTTGGTGTCAGTGGCGAGTTAATTTTACCTTCCGGCTCATCCCTTGATAATGGTATAACAATTACACCTACCTATGGAGGGACAGCAGGTGGAAATAATGAAACTATCACTAGTCTGACAATAACCCCAGGGTTAGTTCAAACTAATACACCCTCTAGCCCAAACTCATTGATTGATCCAATAACAAGTTCGCTAAATAATAGTGTTTCAATTGAAGATATAACAACTATAATTCGAGCCGGCACTGGTGTTAATAGCTCAGGTGCTTTAGATTAGCCTGATTTGTATAGTGAGCACTGCTTACTGATGCCGAAAAAATTCTATTTTAAAGCTTGTAGCAGTGCTTGCCCTACAGTTATTACATAAATTAATATTATCAAAATCGATAACCACCTTGAATTTGTAAATCAAATCCATTTTCACCCGTACCAATTTTAGATTCTAAAAAAACATTATTATCGGTAAAGTTATATTTAAAAATAGCTCCATAGTTTAAGCCAGATAATCGGCTATTTAAACCCAAATTCCTTGTAGTATAATTTTTAATATAAGCACCAACAGATAAATTGGTACTGACTTTTTGTAAACCCTGTAACTCATAGAAAAGACTTTTCCCTAACTCTAGACTTGTGTTAATATTCAAACCAGTTCTAGTACTAAGGTCACCACTAAACAGTCCTAGCAACTCACCATTACTATTTTCTTCAACAAAAGCTATAGCAGGTGCTAAAGAAAAGCTTAGATTTCTTTCTTGATGATTAAAGTAATAGCTTAAGACAGTAGAGAAAGGATTATTGCTATTCGATGCACTATTCCAGTCAATTTTTAATGATGGTACATGAGTATTGATAGCTACAGGTTTTTTATCTGAGTTTAACTGGACATGAGTCTTAATATAGTTAACTAGAACGTTAGCATATATGCCAACAGATGGTTCTGCTAAACCTAAATTATTATTAGAAACTCCAGGCGCAGAGTTGGCATTGATATTAAACCAAGTTCCCAAGCTAGCACTATAATTTAAATTACCAGTAGAGCCTGCTGCTAATAATTCGACTGAAGGTAAAGATAGATAACCATTAAAACTGTTAAAATTTACCCCTATAAGATCAACTCTGGTGAGTTCAAAATAATCGAATGCTAAATCAAATGTCCTGACTGGAATTGGTACTATAGTGTTATCTTCAGAACTAAACTTTTGTACAAATTGTCTCCCTTCGGAGTTAGTTAAAATAACTTCAGCAGCAGTAGATTCGTTAATAGGATTAATATCAGTATTAGTCAGAGGAATTTGATTTCCTATAAAAGTTAGAGGGCCAAATCTTTCATTAGAAAGTCTGAGGGTTGAAAAGAATGTATCACCGGGATCTAAAAGTTCAATATCTCTTTGTAAAAATTGGACTGCTCGCTTGTGATTTCCTGTTCTTATTTGCAAGATACTAGAGTCATTGGGAGTAATTTTACTCTGAAGTGTCAAATTTCCAGATACCTGTTCTAGACTAGTCGCTCCATTAGAATAGGCTAAAGTCCGATTAATTCTGTTGTTAATTTGTCTTCTTTGATCTGGTGTAGACTTTGTATTTAAGGGAACAAAACCTTCACCATTTTTAAAGCTTTGTCGCGCTTCTGCTAAACTTTCGTTAATATTATCTATTTTAATGAATTCAAAGATTCCACCCAATGCCAATCCTAAAGTAGAATTAGCTGTTTGTATCCCATCAATACTGAATTCGCTGAAATTAGCTGTAATAGATATTCCTGGGCTAGAAAAGATATTAGAATAAGTAGCACTAATTTTTTCTGGATCATATTGAATAATACTGCGGTTATGAGGGTAGCTAACATATAGTCTGTGCCAATTAGAAGTTTTTTGTGTCTCAGATAACACTTCAAATATGGGATCTCTTTTGCCGAAAGATACCCAAGATAAAGAATTTAAATAAGACAAATCTCTCTCAAGTGGTGTCAAGAAAGGATTAACTGCTATATTCAATAAATCAAAATTATCAAATTTGTCTCTTTGGGTAATCTTAATACCTGGTAATGAAGAGACGGGAGCAGTAAAGCCAAAACCCTCGCCGGTCAAAATATTACCCCATAAAATACCAGTTGCTTCTAGAACAGAATCAGGAATAATTTCGCCTAGTTGGAGTTTAACATTCCCCCCATCTAGTAAAGGCTTTAAATTCGTAGTGGGAAAAGCTTGGATAATTCGAGGTGTATTACTAGCATCTAATAAGTCAAATAAAGCTCCGCCACCGTCATTACTCAAGGTAGAACCACTACCAATAATTGGTGTAATATTTTCTAGAACTGTGACATTAGGATCTTCAGGATTGATTCCACTATTAATGATCACTCTCCCAGCAGGTATTCCTTCAGGATTAACTAGTTCTCCTGCTATAGAAACTATAGAAAAATCATTAATTTCAGCTTCACCGATTAATTCATCAAAATTAACAGGTAGACTAGCAAGATATTGTAATCCCCAAAATCCTTGAGTTGACGTCATATTTTGGGTACTGTAAGTTTCAGTAGCTCTACCTTGTGCAAGAATACCTACTTGTGTACCTTTAGTCTCAATGACTAATCTATTGTTATCGAGAACCCAGTAAAACTGGTCTTCTTTGGGAAATTTAGCATAGGTAAATTTATCAATAAACTGATTGTCTCCAGAAAATCTAATATTTAAATCTGTATCTATATAATTTTCGTCTTCATTTGGTTTAAATAACTGAGGTTTAATAGTAAGGTTATCTGTAGGGTTAATAATCCACGGATACCTATTAGCGCTAATTGTTAGAGCATCAATAATTATTTTTTTCTGATTTGCTTGTTGTTGCTTTTTAGCTTGACGTAGTTTTTCTATTAGTATTTGTTGTGTTGTTGTATAGGGTTTTTTTTCATTTGAAGTTGACGGTTTAATTGTATCCGGCTGAGTTTCTTCTTCTTGCTCAGGTGGCTTGGGAGGCTCTATTTTATATTCTTCAATTGGGATAACGTCAGCTATGGTAAAGCTGCGTAACTTTTTGGCTTTTTGTAATCGAGAGTTAGCATCTTTTAAAGTTTTTTTTAACAGCGTTTGGCTTAGTAAATTATCTGTTGTATTCGAGTCCGATAAACTTTTATCAATAACATTTGCATTATTTTCTACTTTCAAAGCAACACTATTCTGCTCGTTATATTCTAAGGCAAACGCAGAAAATTGAACCAGGATTACTTTGAACAAAATTGTTGAAGACAAAAAGCACGTTACAATTACTTTTAGATTTTTTTTAAATCTCATGAGTGAGATTCTTAGAATTCTTCGAGTTGAAATTTTACAGGTTTCCACAATAGGATATGCTCTTTGGTAGATTCAAAAATCAAATTTAATTCAAATGATAAAAGTTGGCTAATAGTTGTTTCAGTTATCAAAATAAATTACTCAAGATAAAATTAAGTCATGACTTAATTTTCCAAGCTTGGATGTTTTTGTTGTTTTGGTGGAATGTATTCAACAATCGTTTCATTTACTTCGATATAGATAACCAAAGAAGAACGATTTTTTATCCTGGATGTAAAGAATAAAATAGGATTAAGCAGATTTACTGCAACAAGAGTGTAATTCTTGAGCAAAAATTAAACCTCAGCAAAATCACCACAGCTAAAAAAGTGAGCTAATTTTTAACCGTATAAACACGTAATGTGAAGATATTCAGTCAAAAAAGTGGATGAAAAATATGTTTCAGGCTACTCGCCGCCGTCTTGCAATTTGGTACACTGCTGTTACTGCTGTATTACTACTACTGTTTGCCAGTGGCGTTTATTTATACGTCCGCAGTACGCTGATTGAGCGGATTGATGACACCCTTAACCATGTAGTGGAAATAGTGGAGCGTTGTATCACAACTAGCCGTTGTGCGTCTACGCTCATATTTGAGCCAATTAATACTGATGCAGAGAAAGTTCGCATTAATGTAGAAGCTAGTTTTCGTGACAATACCGACGCTGTAGAAGATGACCACATCGACCTAGAATGGTTTAGTCCGACTGGTGAATTACTTTGGTCAACGCTATCCGAACCCCTAGATATTCCCATTCATGCCAACCGGACTGGTGAAACTGTGCGCGTAGTCAAGGGAGAGAAAGAAAAAGGTGAAGATAATAAACTCCCTACTCTTAACTCCCTACTCTCCACTCCCAACTCCCCATTGTTATTGCGGCAAATCACCCAACGGGTAGAAGTGGGACGGCAAGTATTAGGATATCTGCGTGTTAGTCATCCCTGGTTTGAAGTCACTAAACCCAGTCGCCAGTTAATTTTTGATTTGGCGCTAGGTATTGGGTTAATGGTGGTTTCCGTAGGTGCAAGTGGCTGGTTTCTTTCGGGTAAAGCGATGGAACCTGTAGGTGAATCTTACCAACGCCTCAAACAATTTACTGCTGATGCTTCACATGAACTTAGAAGTCCCATTACTTTGATTCAAACTAATGTGCAAGTTGCCCTTGCTGACTTAGATTTAGCAGAGGTAGAAGGGACAACTTCTTTGCAGTATCGGCAACAGTTAAAGGTTGTGGAACGGTTAACGCAGCGTTTGGGTAAGTTAGTCAATGACTTACTCTTCTTAGCACGTCAAGATAGTGGTATTAGCAAAGATACTTTTTCACCTTGTCCGCTGGACGCTTTGCTGATGGAGGTTGTTGAAGAACAACAATTGTTAGTCCCTGAAAAAGAAATTGACCTTTCTCTAGAATTAGTTGATCCTCCCGCCTCGGAAATTAGCCCGGAATTACTGGAAAATTGGTTTACCCTTGTGGGCAATTGGGATCAACTGGTGCGGCTGTTCACAAATTTAATTGCTAATGCCTTGCATTACACTCCAGCTGGTGGACAGGTAAAAGTGGAATTGGCGCGGATGGAGGGAATAAATCGCGTTTCTGGATTACGTTATACTACTGCTCAGTTGCAAGTTAAAGTCAAGGATACCGGAGTTGGAATTCCAGCAGAAGCACTACCACGTTTGTTTGACCGCTTTTATCGGGTAGATCCGGCACGGACTCATAGGACTGGGAATACAGCTACAGCCAGCGCTACTGGTTCAGGATTGGGATTAGCGATCGCTCAAGCTATTGTCGAACATCATCAGGGTCATATTCAAGTTGAAAGTACCCAAGGCATTGGCACTACGTTTACTATCACTTTACCAATAACTCTTGAGTCTTAATTTGATCAGAAATTTCTGTTTCCTGTGATAGATGTAGAAAAGTAAATAAATTTATTACTGTACATAACAACAGTTGCAATATTTAGCCATTTATTTAATTGCTACAGTTTGATATTTCTACTCCTCATTCTCTGCTGGGGTAGTTATACATACTGCTACTTTATTTTGGCAAATATGCATCTATGAATAATATTTTGGGGGTTTAAATGGCAACTTCTTCCAGCGATATAAAAGAAAAAGATATACCATTTTTGGAAAAAGTCAAAGCTCAAAGTGGTTTGCCAGACATTTACGATGCTAGGGACATCACCGAAGTAGTGTTTCGGGTGATGCGCGACCTGATGACTACAGAAGCAGCTGATCGAGTTGAAGGTGAACTGCAAAAACCGGCCGAAATAACCGATGACAAATCTCTGCAAATGGATATTGCAGACCTATGGCACGATACAAATCCAATTGTCGGATTTTTAAGTCGGGTGCGTCCACCTTGGCAAGGCCCCGGTATCTTTAAAATTAATAGCGATCGCTTCTTATTCCGGGTAGCAAATGAAGGTGGAATGCCACCAAATGTAGAACGCGAACAGGTAGTTAAAGCTGTGTTTTCTGCTACTAAAGACGAATTATCACCAGAACGAATTCAGGAAATCGCTAGCTGGCTACCTGATAAAGTCCGTCAGCTTTGGGAAGAAGCTTAAATCTATTAAACTATTCTACCTAAGATTCTTGGGTCATGAGTTATGAATTATTATAAATTTATAACTCATCTTTTTTTTGTTATAGCGGTTATCGTTAGTATGTAATACATTTTGACCTCTCTCCAAACCTCTCTCCTTTTAGAAGAGAGGCTTTGAATATTACTCCAATGCTAGAAGGGAAGTGGCTGGGGTTTAGGTCTGTATTCCATACAATTGAGAGCCGCTATATTTTTGAGATTTCTCACTAATGATTTAGCTTTTCAAGCCTTGGGAATGAAATAGTTATGTCTAATTTTAGATTATTTTCTAGTCTCTGGTTAGATACAAAAAAGAAAGTTAATTGGTAGTATTGTGTGCGTACATCGAAAGTTTAAACCATATTGAATGTACTGTTTTAAATTTTTAAATAAAGAAAATCTAACTTTTTCTAGGAGTCAATAATGAATATGCAATTTCAAAAGTTTCGCAAGTCGGCTGAGTTATTTGGCGCTATTTGTGGAGGATTACTGATTAGTCTGCCAGCAATTCCTCAAGCAATAGCACAAGAATCTACTCCCAAAGTTAACCCTTGTCCTAGAATTTTCTACGAAGAACCACACAACACTCGCGTTGTCGTGCCACAAGGTTGTCCTCCCAACGCTCTAACACAAAGACTTGCTGCTCAAGGGCTTCTTCCCGTCCCTGCTACCCCATCACAAGATCAAACAAGATTGGGTGTCGGTGGTGAAACTCCAGAATCAGGTGTTATGTTACCAGGTCAAGCCCCCGGAGTTCAAACTCAACAACCCTCAACAGGCGCGGTTCCAAATGATCAACCAGCAGCACAACAACCACGGCAAGCCCCTAGCGCGACGATCGCACTAGCAAATGGTACAGTTAATATCAGGTTGGTAAATGATACTGCGGCTAATGTAACTTTCCAAGTGATTGGCGATACAGCACCGCGATCGCTACAAGGGAAGTCAGATGTAATATTGCAAGGTTTAAGCGCACCAGTAACAGTGACATTTGAACGGGAAGATGGGGGACAGTTGATAGTTACTCCCCAAGCTTCCTCAGAGCCAGGAAGCCTAGAAGTGACATTTAACGAAGCGACAAATGCAGCACAGGGAAGAAGTGCTATGAGAATTGAAGCCAACGGTTCAGTGTACTTGAATTAATCAAGGAGTGAGGAGTTAGAAGTTACTAACTCCTACTTGCGTTGAAGCATTTTAGTTAGCTGATCTAGCAATTGCACTTCTTGTTTGCTATCTTCCAATGTCCGCGCCAGTATAATCGCCCTTTCGTAAAAATTGCGGGCAGTTACGAAATTACCTTGTTGCTTGTATAACTGAGCGTAAGATTCAAAAGATTTTAATTCTTCTCGCAAATTTCGCAATTCTTTAGCGAGTGCTAAACGTTGCTCTAGTAAGTCAAAGGCGCGTTCATAGCGTCCGACAGCAGTGTGAGCCGTAACTAAACCATCAATTGCTCGTAATTCATTGGTGCGATCGCGGTTAGTTTTAGCTATCCGCATTGCTGCCCCATAAGTGGCAATGGTATCCTGATAATTTCCAGATGCTAGGTAAGCATCTCCTAAATTATTCAAGGTATTTGCTTCACCGATCGCATCGCCAGTCTGACGGCGGAAAATTAAAGCATTTTCGTACAGTTTAATCGCTTTGTTGTAATCTCCCAACCTAGCAGTTACCAAACCCAAATTGCTCAAAGATAGTCCTTCACCTTCAATATTTTTGACATTGTGAGCAATTGCGAGTGCGTCTTCCACAGTTTTACCAGCAGCAGCAAATTCTCCTTGTTGCAGCAGAAATGTGCTGATATTATTTAGCACAAAAATTTGACTTTGAAAGTCTTTAGTATCACGAGCGATCGCTAATCCTCGTCTTAAAGCATCTTCTGCTTCTTTTAAACTACCTAGCTGGACATAAGCCTTAGCAAGCAAATTGTAAGTCAGACCTTGTGCTTTCAGATCGCCAATTGAATGATATAGTTCTAGTGCCCGCAAGGAAGACGCAATTGTTTTATCCGCATATCCCGAAGCATATTGTTGCTCACCGATACGCAGCAAACTATCTGCTTCATCTCTTGATTGTCGTCCAACGGAACTATTTAAAGGGCGGTGGAGTTGTTGCGTAATATCAACCGCACCCGCCGCCATCGGACTCAATAAAAAAGTAAACAGTAAAAAGCTGTGTAAAAGTACCTGGGGACGAGAAATCGCACCTACACAAATTAAGCCTACCTTTTGCCTCGGAAATACAAGCCGTTGTTTCATAAAAATTACCCGTAAAGTTGCGGGTTTAAGTAGAAGGTCTAAGAAGAAGTTTTAAGTTTTAAATTGAAGACAAACAATATACGTATTTACACTTGAGTTATGATTCGTCTAAATCTTCCCCAAAGTATATGGCGCGGATATCTGCGGGTAATTTGTCCTCTAGCATACGATAGCCTTCCTGGAGAAAATTGGCTACTTCATTAGGAGCGATCGCTTCTCCTTCTGCTTGTAAATAAGCAGCAATTCTAGTTTCGCTCCAGTGGAAAGTTTGAGACATTAACACAATTAATCGCAAAACTGGTGGTAGTTGGTCTAACGCCTGTTGTACATAGCACCATAGTGGTGGCGAAGTCGCTTGGAGAGAATAATGAATTGCTTCTGTAGGTGGGAGTTTAATCTCGTTAATACAGAAAGCTGTCATATTAATTAACCAATTTTGCATAGTTAAAGCTTCCCCGCCCGATTCAGAGTCGCTTAAATTTAGTCCACCGAGTTCATAGTAGATATGCCGCCAGGTGAGGGCAAACAAATAATCTGCCTGCACAGGCGATCGCGCCGAATGCCGAATTAAGGTATAAACTATAGGGCTATAGCGGCAAAAAATCACCGTAAAATACTTTCCGGCATCTGGATAGCGCTGAAACAGAGTCAGTAATTCATGGTCACTGTGATGGAACAGCGATTTCACCAGTGGGTGATTAGCTTCCGTAAAATGAGGAATTTGCATAAGCCTTGCGATTGATAGTTGTTAAAATAGTTTTGGGAATTGCACTCCCCTGGTTAATCGCATAATATCTTGGTGTTGCTCAGTTTGTAGATGAGACTCAGACTACTTGAGTATTGATAAACTAGAAACAAGGACTTAATTTTAGTCTTAATCGATAATCATAAAATCAACTCCCTTATAGAATCCTTATTTGTTCATGGTTATAGCAGTTAGTGTGGTATCGTTCCTAGTCAGTCCCCTTACATTAGGCTCCTTTCTGCCTTCCCTGCCTTTAGATAGCCTATTCTCCACCCAAGGCATTATGGTGATGCTGCTAGCAGCTTACGCTGGTGCCATGTGGATGTTTCTCACCAGTGCCCCAAAAGTACACACTGTAATGGTGTCAGATTTGGAGATTGCTCGACAATTGTATGAAGGGCTGCTAGATTTGCCAGCAGCAGAAGTGCCATTGCACTACTACTACAACTACGAACAAACTATCGGTGCAACTGGCATTGATCCACTATATATGTCTACTGGGCCGAGCTTGTCTAGCAAAATGATGAATAACGCCAATGATGGGCTGTGGTATCAATTGAAGAAAAACACCCAGTTACACGTCATTACTGGCGCAAGTTTAGGTAGCAAAAATCAGCAACGCCACGTTTGTTTTGACCATGACTGCCTAGAAATGATTTTAATGCGAGTTGAAATGCGCGGTTTGAAATTGAAGATTCGCAACCATAAGCCCCTGAATTTTTTGGTCAAAGACTATGAAGGGCGAGTGATTGAGGTGGCTGAAGTAGCAAATTAGTTCTGAGGTTTTAGATTATTTGAGGTTGGGTTTGGCGTAGCTTACCGCCGTAGGTATCGCTAAACCCAATATTTATTTTTAGATTTAGGATTTCAGATTTATGGCTTTGGCGTTCTTGGTCAATTTGCGGTTGCAGTTCTTCATACTGCTGCAATAATTCTTGGACTTTTGGGGGGATTTCTTCGCCTTGAGAGAGGTTGTAGCTTGCCATTAAGTCTACAAGAAGTTTAGAACGCGATTCGGAGTATTCAAAGGCTTTTTCTGTCAAAGTTTTTGATAGCCAAGACCGAGATTATATTTAGTACTTGCCCAATCTGGGGGAAAGGCTTTGCGGGTACATACTTCCAAAGAAGCTTTCAAGGATTGAATCTGTTTGTCATGAAGCCCTAATTTGCCGTAAAGAAGTCCAAGGTTATTTTGCAGAGTAGCCCAGTTTTGAGGAAAATCTCTTTTCGTGTAGATTTTGAAAGCGGCTGTGAAATGATGAAGTGCTGCTTCTAAATTATTTTGGCGATTTCCTTTGATGCGATCGCTGTAAATGGCAGCCAAGTTTAT
Organism: Nostoc sp. CALU 546; assembly: GCF_048836525.1. Lineage (NCBI taxonomy): Bacteria > Bacillati > Cyanobacteriota > Cyanophyceae > Nostocales > Nostocaceae > Nostoc > Nostoc sp. CALU 546. Next base: position 40,652 of record NZ_JAWJTF010000071.1, on the reverse strand, counting down.
TTGAACCATAGTCCACTCTTGAGACATAGTAAGACGTGTAGCAATTTGCAGCGCTTTTTGCAATCAATTGCTAACTCCAAATTTTGTGCTTTGTCACCTTTTTGGCGTTGCCAATATACTCCCACACAATGGGGACATACACTATTAGATAAATTCCGCTATCTTCAATCTTGTATGTGTCAGAAAATCAGTTATGTTCATTGGTTTGAGGAGATGATGTTATGTTGACTAATTTAGGCTTTTTAGAGTTAGTGTAACTATCTATGTAAAGTTTTGTATTAGCATTCAACATTTCTGATTTTTATCATCTTGTCTTTTGCGATCGCTCCAATGATTTACAACCAATCAGAGTTTAATTTACGCTGTGAGTTAGGGCTACAAGATTAATTAAAATAATTCATAATTAGTAATTAAAAATTATTAAAACAGTAAATTTAGACCCCGACTAAAAAAACGCCAGGTATAGACGTACCCCCTTTGAAGAAGCAAGCTACACGTAGCGTCTTGTAGAGAAGAAAAAGTAAACTCAAAAATCACGAATTACGAATTAGTTAAATGTCGCACTGATTTGTTTGGCAATACTTGGCATTATCTATAAACTCTTGCAACTTATTCAAGGAAATTATCTGCAATGCAGACCCACCTTGTACCTCAGCAGCAATGTAAGCAAATTTTTGTCCGCGATAATACTGGTCACGCCCAACTTTGCTGACATACCGAGACTTCTGGAAGTCATTGGCAATATTAGAATTATAAATATTCTGTAACAGTTTCACCGCATTAGCATTTTTTGTGGTGAATTTGAGGCGTTTATCACCACTAACAGTTATGCCTTCTTTAGTTACTGTTCCATTTTGAGAAGTTACATCAGCATAAAAATATAAATTTCCCTTTGTACCATCGTAGCCGTGGGCTTCGCTGTTATATCTCAAAGTTGGTAGTTGAGGTCTGGTTTTTGCCCACTTAACAACGGTGCTGATATTTTGCCCTGGAAGCGCATTTGCCGGAGTGACAGCTAAAATAATTGCGATCGCAGTTAAGGTAACATGGAATAAATAGTTAAATTTAGAACTTTTATGCATAGTATTATCCCTGTAGTTCAAGACTGAGTATTTGCAGATGTAACCGCCATAAATTAAGAATTACTTCCAGTGTGGTGTCAGTTGTAAATATGAGTTTCCCAGTAGCAAAAACAACCTAACATCGAATAATAACTACTGTCCAGTAACTAAGTACAATATTTCATTAATTTGTAGCGTTCCTACCCTGCCGGAACGCGTTCGCGTAGCGTCTCGTAGAGAAGCGCATCTGCGTTTAAATAAAAAAGAAATCGGTCAACAGTTCCCAGCCTACTACTTAGTTACAAAACTTAGACTTGATCTCAGGCAAATTGGGGTATGCACTTTTAAGACTAGAGGCATTTAAGATACAGGTTCTACACACTTCTTAATAAACCCGCCTTGAGAACGCAAAACGTTCTAATCTAAAAGCTAATTGGGTTAATTTACTGGCAGTTTTGTAGGCAACACTCTCAGCTCATAAAGCATAGACACACCGATGTGTCAAGCCTCAAAACAATCCAGACGTAACACATAAACGCTTATGATGGGAGTTTTACAAATCCGATGAGTGTTAAGGCGAGTGGTGGAAGCTCAGTTGCGCGTCCGCAACTATATCAAACCCTAGCAGTAGCTACAATTACCCAAGCGGAGCAGCAAGACCGTTTCTTGGGAAATGGTGAATTGAATGAACTAGCAAGCTATTTTGCATCTGGTGCAAAGCGTCTAGAAATTTCCCAGACGTTGACGGAAAATGCTGAGATTATCGTATCTCGCGCTGCCAACCGAATTTTTGTCGGTGGTTCGCCAATGGCTTTTTTAGAAAAGCCCAGAGAAGCAGAATTAGTAACTGCTGGTGGTGGTGCTAATGTTCAACAAGGGATGCAACTGGGAACTGTAACCTACGTTGAAAGTCGTGGTGGGTTCCTAGAAAATTTACGCTCAATTTTTAACTCATCCCCTAGCGGCCCAACACCCGCAGGTTTCAGACCAATTAATATTGCTCGTTATGGGCCAAGCAACATGGCCAAGAGCTTGCGGGATTTATCCTGGTTCTTGCGCTACGCTACTTATGCGATCGTTGCTGGCGACCCCAACATCATAGCGGTGAATACACGGGGTTTACGGGAAATAATTGAAAATGCCTGCTCTGGTGAAGCAACGCTAGTAGCTTTGCAGGAAATCAAAGCCGGATCACTTTCGTTTTTCCGCAACGATGCTGAGGCTACAGCAATTGTGTCTCAGTACATGGATGTTTTGTTAACAGAATTCAAAGCAGCCACACCTTCAAATAAACTTCGCCAACGCCCCTCTAGCGACCAACAGGGGTTGCAACTGCCGCAAATTTACTTTAATGCAGCAGAACGGCGTCCCAAGTTTGTAATGAAAACTGGGTTATCAAGTAGCGAAAAAAATGAGGTAATCAAGGCCGCATATCGGCAAATCTTTGAGCGCGACATTACCCGTGCTTATAGCTTGTCCATATCTGACCTAGAATCCAAGGTGAAAAATGGCGACATCTCCGTGAAAGAGTTTGTCCGTCGTTTAGCTAAATCTCCCCTTTACCAAAAACAGTTTTACCAGCCTTTTATTAACAGCCGAGTCATCGAACTAGCTTTCCGTCACATTCTAGGACGGGGGCCAAGTAGCCGTGAAGAAGTACAAAAATACTTCTCGATTATTTCTAACGGTGGTCTGGCAGCCATAGTAGATGCCTTAGTAGATTCCGCTGAATACAGCGACTATTTTGGGGAAGAAACAGTACCCTACCTCCGGGGTCTGGGTCAAGAAGCACAAGAATGTCGCAACTGGGGGCCGCAGCAAGACCTGTTTAACTACAGTGCGCCTTTCCGCAAGATACCTCAGTTCATCACCACATTTGCAGCTTACGAGCAACCGCTACCAGATCAACATCCCTACGGTTCTGGTAACGACCCCTTGGAAATTCAGTTTGGGGCGATTTTCCCCAAAGAAACTCGCAACCCCAGTACCAGTCCGGCTCCTTTTAGCAAGGATACCAAACGCATCCTGATTCACCAAGGGGCAGGGATTAATAACCAAAATAGTAATCCCAGAGCGCGGGGTGAAGCTCCTGGTACTCTTGGTCCCAAGGTGTTCAAGTTAGACCAACTACCTGGTACTAGAGGTAAAAAGGCTGCCAAAAATTCTAGCGTCAGATTCTCCGAAAGCTCCACGCAAGCAGTGATTAAAGCTGCTTACCTGCAAGTTTTCGGTCGTGATCTCTACGAAGGTCAGCGCCCGAAGGTATTGGAAATCAAGCTGGAAAACGGCGACATCTCTGTGCGGGAGTTTATCCGTGGTTTGGCTAAGTCGGATGTATTCCGCAATCTGTACTGGTCATCGCTCTATGTTTGTAAAGCGATCGAGTATATTCACCGCCGCTTGTTGGGTCGTCCGACCTACGGTCGTCAAGAAATCAACAAGTACTTTGACATCGCTGCTAAACAGGGCTTTTACGCGGTGGTTGACGCCATCATTAACAGCGTAGAATACAGCGAAGCATTTGGTGAAGATACAATTCCTTACGAACGGTATCTGACTCCTGGTGGTGTATCAGGGCGACAATTACGCGTTGGTAGCATTCGTGAGGATATTGCCGCCAAAGTCCAGAAAGAAGTAACACCAAGCTTTGTGACATTAGGTACAGTCACAGAACAACGGTCAGAACCAGATATTCAGTTCCGCATTAACCAAGGTGTCAGCAAGCAACGGGAACAGACCAAAATCTTCAAGCTGGTGGCCAATACCAGTGACAAAGTTGCAGTCAAAACTTTGATTAGTGCTGCCTATCGTCAGATTTTTGAGCGGGATATTGCACCCTACATCGCCAAAAACGAATTTACCAAATGGGAAAGCAAGCTGGGGAATGGCGAAATCAGCGTGAAGGAATTTATTGAAGGTTTGGGTTACTCTAACCTCTACCTGAAAGAGTTCTACACACCCTACCCCAACACCAAAGTGATTGAGTTGGGAACCAAACACTTCTTGGGACGTGCGCCACTAGACCAAGCAGAAATCCGCAAGTATAACCAGATTTTGGCTACTCAAGGTATTCGTGCCTTTATTGGTGCTTTGGTAGATAGTGTGGAATATAACCAGGTATTTGGTGAAGATACGGTGCCTTACCGTCGCTTCCCGACCCTCCCGGCGGCAAACTTCCCGAATACGGAGAAGCTTTACAACCAACTTACCAAGCAAAACGATGACGTGGTTGTACCTAGCTTTAAGCCAGTGCAAGCCCGCGTCGGAGTTAGTAACGATACACCGCTATTGACACAGGCGATCGCAGAGATAGCAGCCAAAACAAATGGTAAGCCATCATTTGCTGAATTAGGTCGTTCTTACAATGATGGTAGTGGGCAATCCGTGGAACAGGGAGTGCGTAAACATGCACGCATTTACCGTCTAACGGAAAGCACTAACCAAGTTGAAAAACAACAGGCAATCAACGCCATTTACTGTCAGGTGTTGGATGTATTTAGCGGTGAAGTGCCTGATAATTTCCGCCGTACTGACCTAGATAGCAAACTCCAGAATGGGGAAATTTCCGTCCGCGAGTTTGTACGTGAACTAGCCAGTTCCCAAATCTATCGCCAGCGCTTCTTATCGCCTTACCCTAATGCCAAGGTGATTGAGTTCCTCTTCCGTCATCTGTTGGGGCGTACACCCGCAACTCAGGAAGAAATTAGCCAGTACAACAACCTGCTAGCCGATAGCGGTTTGTCATCTGTTGTAGAAGCAATAGTCGAAAGTCCAGAATATAGCCGCTACTTCGGTGAAGATGTTGTGCCTTACAACCGCTTCCCAATAGGGAATAGGGAATAGGGAATAGGGAATAGGGAATAGGGAATGGGGAATGGGGAATAGGGAATGGGGTACAGATTATTTCCTGTCCCCTGTAACCTGTCCCCTGTAACCTTCGTAACCTGTCCCCTGTAACCTTCGTAACCTTCCGTAATAATGCTCTCAGATTGCGCCTAAAACAGTAAATTCTGAAAAGCAATATTACAAAGTATTAAGAGCAGTCATAAATGCTCAACAGAATGCCGGAAAATGTTTTGCGGAAGGTAACTGAGTTTAAAAGCTTGTGTACTTATGTTGACCCAAGCAAACTCGTGATTTATTAGCGGTAGCAGTTGTAAAACTGTTGTGTCTAAAAGAACGAGAAATAAACTCAGTAAACCAACTCAAAGTCGCACCAGTTTAATCAAATCCTGGTTTCATTCGTATTGGAGGAATCCATTAATGAGTATCGTCACGAAAGCTATCGTGAATGCTGATGCAGAAGCCCGCTACCTCAGCCCTGGTGAGTTAGATCGGATCAAGTCATTTGTTGCAAGTGGTGAGCGCCGCGTGCGGATTGCTCAAGTTTTGACAGAAAATCGCGAACGTCTTGTTAAGCAAGCTGGCGATCAACTGTTCCAAAAGCGTCCTGATGTTGTGTCTCCTGGTGGTAACGCTTACGGTCAAGAATTGACTGCGACTTGTCTGCGTGACCTAGATTATTACCTCCGCCTCATTACCTACGGTATTGTTGCTGGTGATGTCACCCCCATCGAAGAAATTGGTGTTATCGGTGCTCGTGAACTATACAAGTCCTTGGGAACTCCTATCGATGGTGTTGCTGAAGGTATCCGTGGGCTGAAGAATGGAGCTTCGACATTGCTCTCTGGTGATGACGCTAGTGAAGCTAGTGGCTACTTCGACTACCTAGTTGGCGCCCTTCTAGGATAGGGTAAAGCTGTTTACCTACTTAAACAGAAGTATTGCAATACGGTTGGAAATAAGGAATTAACAACATGGCTCAAGACGCAATTACCGCTGTCATTAACTCCGCAGACGTTCAAGGTAAATATCTAGACTCTTCTGCTTTAGAGAAGCTAAAAGGCTACTTCGCCACTGGCGAACTGCGGGTACGTGCTGCTAGCACCATCAGCGCTAACGCTGCTGCGATCGTCAAAGAAGCTGTAGCAAAATCTTTGCTATACTCTGACATCACCCGTCCCGGCGGCAATATGTACACCACCCGCCGCTATGCTGCTTGCATCCGTGATTTGGACTATTACCTCCGCTATGCTACCTACGCTATGTTGGCTGGAGATCCTTCCATCCTAGATGAGCGTGTGCTCAATGGCTTGAAGGAAACCTACAACTCTTTAGGAGTTCCCGTCGGTGCTACTGTACAAGCTATCCAAGCAATCAAGGAAGTAACCGCTAGCTTGGTTGGTTCTGATGCTGGTAAGGAAATGGGCGTTTACTTAGACTATATCTCCTCTGGCTTAAGCTAAGAACTAGTTTGCGCTTAAGAATTTAGGTGCGGCTTTATTAAGGTCTGGAAATCAGCCGTGAGTGCTAGAACGTTATATTGCTTATCTTGGTAAATTATCAGTGATGAGTGTTGGTGGTCTAGTATTGATGTTTGATTTCCAGCCTTTGAATGATTAAAAGATTTGCACTCAAGATTTTGAGATAAAAAAGTTTTCACAAGGTATACAGGAGATTTTCAAAATATGTCCCGTTTGTTTAAAATTACTGCTCTAGTTCCCAGCCAAACCCGAATTCGTACCCAACGCGAACTGCAAAATACATACTTCACTAAGCTAGTTCCTTATGAGAACTGGTTCCGTGAACAACAACGTATTCAAAAAGCAGGTGGCAAAATCATCAAGGTGGAATTGGCAACTGGTAAGCAAGGTGCTAATACTGGCTTGTCATAATTACTGTAGATAAAAAATTATTTTAGGGAATTGGTAAGAGGTCGATAAAGACCTCTTTTTTATAGCTCGGATTTTTGCAAATCAAAAGTCAAACATATTTAAAAGGCGATACCCACGAGTGTAAAGTGGAACTGGAGCGTCAGGATTTTGTCTATTATTAGCTTGTTCAACAGTTTCATCAAACACAATTAGCGTTTCTTTCCCAACTTTCAGCCAGTCTTCATAAGGTACACTCATATCTTCTTCAATCCCACCAATACTAGGTGTTACCATTGCCCGGTAAGCTTCATTGAATTTCCTGCGGAATCGGAAATCTACTGAAATTCTCAGACCTTCAGTTTTCCTTCTTACTGTTTGGTGCAATCCACGGGCATCATTAAAGTACATTGTGCCGTGTTTTAGTTGTGCTTCTGTGTAGGAGACAACCATCGGAATATCCCGACCTTCATCGAAGTCTGACATAACCTGCATAGACGGTAGTTCCATTTCGCGGGGCATTTCACCTGCTTCGATGGTGATATTATCGATGTCGCCAAATAGTGGGAGAACCACTACAGTTGCATCAGCTGCAACACCTGCCCAGACATCGCTATGGCACTTCGAGCTAGCGAAGGGCAAACCCAACTTCTTGGCGTCAGTCTTGCCGTAGACCATGCGGAGATTGACTGGTAAATCTACTGCATCAATCAGGTCATTCGCTCCTAGTTGGTAGAAAGCGTCTGCGACGCTTTTTTGAAAGAGGTTAAATGCCAGAGTATGTTCTCGCTTGGGCATCAAAAGACCAGTGCCGGTGTAGTTCGGCAAAGTACTTCTTGCTTCTAATAGTCGTTCAAGCATTTCAGCTTCCGAAAGAATGATGGGACTATTCAGACACGCTGAAATATAACCAGCAGCAGCAATTCGGATTTGTTGGAATAACTCAGGCTTTAATGTGTGTTCAAACAGTAGTCGGTACTGTCGTCTTGTAGCAATTTTATCAGCAAGCTCATCAAAGAGGCGATCGCCAAGCTCAGAAAATGCGATCGCACGCTCATATTGTAAGCGATCGCGCACTGGTAATTCTGCTAACAGTTCTTCTAACATCATTTTTTCCAAGGTTATTCTAAATTGATTAAATAACTCATGTATCCAAAGGCATTTCGTTTTGAAAACGAATCTGACTATTACAAATTAACAATCTTCTTCTCTTTATACTTCGTAAAATATACTGTTTTATTTTTATTAATTATCTAAATTAAAATCATTAATTTTAAATTTATTAGTAAAGCCAAGATGAAGTTAGAGCTTCAAAAAACAAGTTTTTATATATGAAGCTGCTATTAGCTAAGTAATAATTCAAGTTCATGAAGTTAAATCTAAGTTAACTGCTTATATTTAAAGAAAATAATAAGTTAATAATCTTCAGGATGATTTTTCCTTGAAAAACAATAGGTTTTAAACAAAAAGATCATAAAAAACTAAAAGCAGTAAAATCAACATTCTCAGAAAAACATATTATTTGTTAAAACATATACATCAATTATTTCAGTTGTGCCAAACTAAATTGAACAAGACAAGTCTAACTTGAGTATAAATAAATAATTAAAAATGTCAAATCTGAATCACAAAAGCTCAACTAAAAACTTATATAATCGCACAGCATCAGAGTGGATTAGAGGAGAACCTACTTCTTTATCAGACTTTACAGCCCGCCCTTTTGTACTAGAGCTTTGTGACCCTGTTGTTGGGTTACGAGTACTTGATATAGGTTGTGGAGAAGGTTATTGCAGTCGAGAACTACGCCGACGCAATGCTGCACAGGTGCATGGAATAGACCTTTCCCAAGGCATGATTGCAGCAGCAAACTTGCAAGAAGTAGAAGATACATTGGGTATTAGCTATGAAGTAGGATGTGCTACTAATCTCAAGCAGTTTGATGATGGCGAAATTGACTTAGTTGTTGCAGTCTTTCTATTTAACTATTTGACAATTGCTCAGACCCAAGAATGCATGACAGAAGTTGCACGCGTTCTTCGTCCGGGTGGTCGATTTGTATTCAGCGTGCCTCATCCATCTTTTCCATATATGCGGGAGGCAGCATATCCATTTTATTTTCAAGTTGAGGGTGCAGGCTACTTTAGCAAGCGAGATCAGCAGTTTCCTGGTCGTATTTGGAAACGAGATGGTTCTTGGCTAAATGTGCAATTGATTCACAAAACTCTTGAGGATTACTTTAATGCTCTTAAAATTGCTGGCTTCAAGACGATGCCAATTTTACAAGAATTGCGTGTGACTCCAGAACATATCGCAATAGATGAATCATTTTTTAGCCCCTTACTTGATCAACCCCTTCATCTAGCCTTACAAATATCACGATGACACAGACATCTTCTTTAGTGAGAAATTCCTTCCGTGAAATAGCGGCTAATCATCCTCTATGGAATCATGAGTTCTTAACTCGCTGTCGGACTGGAAATTTATTTTTACCAGACATACAGGTACTAGCGGTTCAGATGTACAAATTTTCCAAAGAATTTAATCGTATCTTGGCTAGCATTTTGTCTTGCTGCGAAGATGAAAGTAGTCAGTTAGTCATTTTGGAAAACCTATTTGACGAAATGGGACAGGGAGATATAACTCAGTCCCACCCAGAATTATTTCGTCAATTTACCCGCGCCCTTGGTATCCACGATGAAAGTCTGACAGCACTACCCACTGCACCTGAAACCCGCGCCCTTATTGAAACCTACTTGCAGATGCCACATAAGTACGGCTATTTAGCTGCATTGGGTGCTGTCTGTTATGCTTCCGAAGGAATTGTTAGCTCACTGTACACGCAACTATACAAAGGAATAGTTGGCGCTGCTCCTTTACCCAAAGAATCCTTGATCTTTTTTGAAGTCCATATTGATGTAGATGATAGTCATGCAGCAAAGCTAGCAGCAGTGATTGAACCTCGAATCACCATGAATGAAGAGGATATCAAGGTAAAGCTGGCTATTGCCGAAGCGATGGATGCCCGTGTCCAATTTTTTAACGGAATTCAGCGTCAAATCTCTAAATATAGCTTGTATCCTGATTCATGGTTGCCTTTGGACGAATCGCTGTAATTAGTCTGTCAACCTTAAATTGATGGATGACCAAGTTTGTAGTGAGGACTTTAGTTATTATTTTTTAAGCACTAAAGTGCTTACTACAAATCCTCAAAACTCACTGGAAAAGGGAATAAGTGAAAATACGGTTGTAATCATGAGTATTTGTAGTATTAAAATGCAAACAGTTTTCCCTATTTTTTCGGTTTTAAAGCTCTCATAAAAATATTTCAAGTTTTGACTACAGAAAGTTTTGTCATTTAAATAACCCTTTTAAGAAATTAGTTGTCAAGTCTTGGGCAAATTCACAAAACAAAATTAGGTGCAGCAAGAGGAGGCTTCCATGTACGGATTAGTGAACAAGGCGATTCAAGACATGGTGTGCAGTCGCTTTGGCGAAGAGACTTGGAAAGAAATTAAGCACAAAGCAGAAGTGGATGTAGATGTTTTCCTCAGTATGGAAGGCTATCCCGATGACATGACCCACAAACTGGTAAAAGCTGCTAGTGTCGTTCTGAGTTTATCTCCCAAACAAATTATGCAAGCTTTTGGAGAGTTCTGGGTTCAGTACACAGCCCAAGAAGGCTATGGCGAAATGATGGATATGAGTGGAGATACACTACCTGAGTTTTTAGAAAACCTTGACAATCTTCATGCTCGTGTAGGAGTTAGTTTTCCCCAACTCCAGCCCCCATCATTTGAATGTACTGATATGGAAGAAAATTCTCTAAGCTTACATTATCGCTCTGATAGAGAAGGGCTAACGCCAATGATTATTGGACTAGTCAAGGGATTAGGAAGTAGGTTTGATACAGAAGTTCATATTACCCAAACCCAGAGTCGGGATGAAGGTGCTGAACATGATGAATTTTTAGTGATTTATAAACCAAATTGAGTGCAGTAGCATGGCTCCTCCTCACCTTACGCTTTCACCAGAGTTACTGGCGAAAGCTTTTCCTTTCCATTTTGCCTTTAGCCGCAATCGGGAAATTGTACAGGCTGGTGATGTCTTCGGGCGCATTTGTCCGGAACCATTGGTTGGTAAATTGATTGAGCAGCATTTCCAGATTAATCGTCCAAAAATTTTGGTTGATTTTGATGCTATTAGTAAGCAGTCTCGTGCCCTGTTCATATTAGAGTTTCTCCATAATGGAATGCAGCTCAAGGGTCAGATGATGTATCAACCAGAGGAGGAGGTGATATTTTTTTTAGGTTCTCCTTGGATTACAGATACAACTAGCCTGGCCCCTCTGGGTATCAAACTCAAAGACTTTGCGATTCACGACCCAATAGTTGATTTCCTGTTTCTACTGCAAGCTCAGAATACTGCTTTGGTTGATGCCAAAAAGTTAACGGTTGAACTGAAACAGCAAAGAGCACAACTACGAAGTGCGCTACAAATCAAGGAGAATTTAGCAGAAATTGCTGAGGCTCAGTCTAAAAAATTGGAAAAATCTCTTCGGGAGCTACAGCAAACTCAAGCCCAATTAGTCCAAGCTGAGAAAATGTCCAGTCTGGGACAGTTAGTTGCAGGAGTCGCTCACGAAATTAACAACCCCGTTAACTTTATTTACGGAAATTTAAAGTATGCAAAAGATTATACACAGTGTTTGCTGAAGCTTGTAAATCTTTACCAGCAATTTTGTGCTAATCCTGCATCAGAAATTCAAGAATACATTAAGGAAATTGAGTTAGATTTTTTACTAGATGATTTGCCCAAAATCCTAAATTCTATGGAAGTAGGAGCCGAACGGATCTCTGAAATCGTTTTGTCCCTGCGGAATTTCTCTCGCCTTGATGAAGCAGAGAAGAAAAGAGTTGATATTCACCAAGGACTGGATAGTACCTTGCTGATTTTACAGAGTCGCTTCAAGAATAGTGTTGATCATCCTGGGATTAAAGTAGTTAAAAATTATGGAAATTTGCCTTTAGTAGATTGTTACGCTGGGCAACTCAATCAAGTATTCATGAATATTATCAGTAACGCAATCGATGCGCTCGATAGCTATAACAGTAAACGTGCGATCGCAGAGATTCATGCTAATCCCAATACAATTACAATTACTACAGAAGTCATCGAAACGAACTGTGTGATCCGAATTGCTGATAATGGTTCAGGAATGACAGAAGCAGTCAAAGAACAACTGTTTAATCCCTTTTTCACAACTAAGCCTGTAGGTAAGGGTACAGGATTAGGTTTATCAATTAGCTATCAGATTGTAGTTGAAAAACATGGGGGAACATTAAGATGTTTATCAGAACCTGGACAAGGAACTGAGTTCTGTATTGAAATTCCCTTGTCTGTGGATAAACATGCAATTAATTGCATTAAATCGTTGAGCTTTATGAATTGTCAGAATTCAGAAATGCTTGCAGTGGGGGATTGGGACTCAACACTTTCTTATTCTGACTCTCCTAATTTCTGATTTCAGTAGGACTTAGATCAGATTTCTCTCTGAATTATTCTTCAACCTAATAATTTTGCGTATAAAAAACTACTACAAACATGTATTAATACTAGCCGTGGGCATAGCCAAGCCAGTTGTCAGAAATATCAACTAACGGTGTATTGAAGTTGACATCTCTAAGATTTATGGTTGTAAGGCCTACTTATGAGTTATAAGTTATGATTTATGAGTTTTATTTCTAACTCCTAATTTCTAACTTTTTACCTGTACTGATCGTGAATCTACGCCGCCTGATTCCAATTTTTGATAGTTCAGTCTCCAACTGGGGATTAGAAGCGCGGTTGTTGCGCTGGTTAACGTTGGTTTGGCTGTTTGTTGGTTTGGTCATGCTATTTTCAGCATCCTATCCTGTTGCTGACGGTCGTCATGATGATGGGTTGTACTACTTTAAGCGTCAAGTGCTTTGGGTATTTGTTTCCTTAATTGGATTCAATATTATTGTAAATTTACCATTGCAGAAAATTTTGGGGCTAGCCCATTGGTTTTTGTTGTTGTTTTTAGCGTTAATTTTCGTCACACTGATCCCAGGATTGGGAAAAAAGGCTTTTGATGCAGCACGTTGGATTGCGATCGGGCCAATTCCGATTCAACCTTCAGAATTAATTAAACCCTTTTTGGTGCTGCAAAGTGCGCGGCTTTTTGGTCAGTGGGAACGAATCAGTTGGCGGGTTCGCTTGGCTTGGTTGGGTATTTTTGGTCTGGTACTTTTAGGAATTCTTGCCCAGCCTAACTTGAGTACAACAGCACTTTGCGGTATGACTATCTGGCTAATTGCTCTAGCGGCTGGTTTACCTTACAAGTATCTGGGAGGGACAGCAATTGGTGGAGTGATGTTGGCATTACTCAGTATTAGTATTAAAGAGTATCAGCGTAAGCGGGTAATGTCATTCCTTAATCCTTGGGCGGACGCTACAGGAGATGGCTACCAGTTGGTGCAAAGTTTACTAGCCGTGGGTTCTGGTAGAACTTGGGGTTCTGGATTTGGGCTTTCCCAACAAAAGCTGTTTTATTTACCAATTCAGGACACCGATTTTATTTTTGCGGTGTTCGCCGAAGAGTTTGGCTTTGTTGGCAGTATGGTGTTGTTGGCACTTTTAGCTACATTCGCCACTCTCGGATTAGTTGTAGCACTGAAGGCTAAAAATACAGTACATCGATTGGTAGCGATCGGTGTGACGGTTTTGATGGTGGGACAATCTTTGCTCCACATTGGTGTTGCGACAGGTTCTCTACCAACTACTGGCTTACCCTTACCCATGTTTAGTTATGGTGGAAATTCCATGATTGCTAGCTTAATAGCTGCTGGGTTGCTGATTCGGGTAGCACGTGAGAGTAGTGAAGCTGAGGTAGTACCGTTGCGAAAACCCCTGTTTGAAAATGGACGCAGACGCAGAGCTTTTCATAAAAATAGAAATTGAGCATCAAGAGGCAGAACCGCAACATTTTACCTAAATGGGAGAGAAGGCTCCCACCATAATCTGTGACAACAAGTTTTTGAGACGCGATAAATCGCCGTCTCTACAAGTCTTTTGGTCTTATCTGAACTGTATTGGAGTGCCGCACCTCTCTGTATTTTCAAAATAGCTTTCGATAAGCCTTACCTCAGAGGTAAGGGAGTCTTAAATGGACTACTGTTGGATGGAAGACCAGGCGCAAGTGGGTTAATGCTAGGTATAGGAGTAGGCTCTACTTTTTTGAGAACTGTAATTGCAAATCCTCTTTGCTGGGGTTGCTGCTTACCAGATATGTCATTCACTAGCAGTCCGATTTGAGGCGGGAAGGCTTGATTGACTGGAAGCTTTATTGAGTCAAGTGGTTTCACGTCATTGCCGTATGGCAGAAGCTTAACCTGAATATTTTCTCCCTCTACTCTCCAACTCAGAGTAGCAGATTCGCCTTCGTTGAGAACAACATTTGGTTGCTCACTACCGTTGATTCTGAAAGAGACAATCTTAAATGGTTTTGGTAAGATTCCAATTTTTGATTCAGTCTTTTTAGAACTAATTTTATCACTCCCATTGTTGGGAAAAGCTTTGATTTCAAAGGCAAAGTTTCCGGCTTTATTTGCTGAGAGAGGAATATTTGTACATCGCAGTTGTTGATTTTGTTGTGTACATAGCTTTTGAAGTTTAGGGTCTGCAAGATTACCTTGATTAAATTTATAAGTAATTGGTTCACTATATAATGTACCGTCATCTGCACTGCCAGCAATTTGAACTTGTGCCAACAATAATGGCCGAGCAATTGCCCAGCTTAAAAGAATATTTTGACCTTTTGTATACTGTGGCTTATCTGCTTGGAAACTAAGTACCTCAGCAATTTGTTTTTCAGCTATTTCTACTTGGGTTGTTTGACTGGCTACTTGGTTATTGGGAGAAAATAACTGTATACCACTACGATAAAAGGCTTGTAACTCAAAAGTGTAGTTTCCTTTTGTTTTCACTCCAGTTTTAACATTGCTACAAATTAGTTCTTGTTTATCTTGCACCTGACAAGGAGGTATTTGATTAGCGCTTCCTTTGCCCAGTGTTTCAGGAATGCCATTGCTAAAGTCATAAGTAATAGGCTGAATAGGTTGCGAACCTTTGGCCGTCAGAACCAACTTTTGCAACTGTTGATAATTGTGAATGTCCCACTTTAAAGCGACTTCATCCTCTTCCTCAGTAATTCGAGGATTGTTAGCACTAAAGTTTTCTAATCTTAAAGGATCGGGGTTTAAAATTCGCCAAATGATAAATCCTATTCCTCCTAATAACCCCAAGACTGCTAAAATTAACAGAACAAATTGCCACCAAGGACGGGGTTTCCATACCAAAGTTCCTTGAGGCAATGTGTTAGGTAAGGGTAAATTTTGTGGGTCTTTAATGTCGAGTTGAAAGTTGACTACTAGCCCTGCACCAAACCACGGTCGTCGCCACCAAGGTCTGGGTTTAACCGTCAAATTGGCTACTGCGCTTCTATTGGGTAATAATCTTACTTCAGTAGGATCAAATTTATAAGTATATAGTTCTTCTTCATCCCGACTTTTTAAGCTTAATATCAGTTCACGGACAATATTACCCCGGTTAGCTAGTGATAATTCGTACTTGCCAAGACTACGGCTAACTTGTCCCAAAATGGTATGAAGTTCTATATCTAGGCGATAATTTGTCGGAATTTGGATGTATACCAAATCCAACAGCACTAAGTCTGGAGAGTTTTCTGAATACAAGCGGATTGTTGGAGAATAGCTTCCCGCAAGAGTATCCCCAGGTGGGTGAAATTTCAACAATATTTGACCTTGAGTACCAGGGTTGAGTTCTAGTGCAGTGACATCAGATACCAATCCTGTTCCCTCGTATCCAGTTGCCGGATAATTGATTGTGAACCAGTCCTCGTCTAAATCTGGGCAACTCAAGCGGAACCTATCTACAAGATGAGAGCGATTGTCTACTATTACCTCCACTTGCAGAGGCTCACCAGGATTAAAAATTAGCGGTTTGTTGGGGTTGGTGTTCGGTCTAATGGAAAATGTCGGGTCATTTACCCGAATTGCAGTCTGTTCTGCTAGCAGAACTTTAATTTGATTTGGGAAGGTTATGGGAGTATCTTGGGGATAATGTAGAGGAGAATCTACGACTAGTGTATAGTCATAGGTTCCGGGGAAAGCATTTGCGGTAATTTGAAACTCAAATTTTACTTCGTCGCTATTCTGCCCTGGAGCTAATGCTAAACTTTCTCTAGGAGAACTAGACCAACCGGTTAAATTTTGAAATACTTCGTCAAAAACAAAATATAAGTCAATAACTGCACTCTGATCTCCCTGATTGATCACAACAACATAGAGTTCAATGGTATCTCCTGGCATCCCAAATTGAATTCCAGGTGGGTTGATAATAACTTGCAGTGGATTGAATTTAGCTTGCATCTTATCGACTCCCTTATTTGATGCGATGTAGTTTGACTTGAAAATCTTCACTACCACTCACAATCATGGTTCCTTGATTAGTTTTCAAGTCGATACTATTGATTTTTTTAGAGCTTTCGTAGATTTTTGTACCTTCTGCGGCCTTTGTTTTGTCGAGCTTATGTTCGGGGGTTAAGTACCAAACCATGACTCGTCCATCATCGCCACCACTTACTAAGAGACTACCATCATCACTAAATGCCAGACTACGCACAGATGTTTTTGATGCTGGCCAACGGTCTAGTGGTGAGCAATTGAGGTCATTTACTTTTTCAAGGGGATTCGGATTTTTGACAGTTTGGCACTGATTTAAATTCCAAATCGTAATAAATCCCGCAGAATCGGAGGTTGCGAGGATTTTTTCTGCCGAGTTAGGAACAAAAGCCAATGCCCAAATATAGTCTTCACGTCCAACTAATGGGTCTAGTTTTTCTAGATTTTGCACTGATAAACCTGGGAATTGTTTATCAGACTGAGTTGGATTCCATTGCCATAAAATGAAACGCTTGAAGTTTCCGGCAATTACTAGAGTTTTTGCATCTGGACTGAGATTTAATGCCCGGACTTGGAAACCTGATAGTTTCAAGGTACTTTGGACATCGATAACTTGCGGTTCTGGCAGAAAATCGCTGTTAGGCGCTGGTCTTGACCACAATCTAACTTTACCACTGCCATAACCGCTGAATAAGTTAAGTGAGTTTGAGGTGAAAGCTAGGTCAAAAACGCGATCGCCTTTTGCTTTAGAATCTTTAAGGTCTTGAAGTTGGCTAATCTTTGCACCTGATGGGACATCTCTGAGTTCAATTACACCATTATCTAAACCAACAGCAGCACGATCGTTTTGTAATGGCATGAAACGTAAGACTTGTACTGCATCATCGGTAATTGCCATTAAACCCTTGGGCTGTTGCGGTTTATCACAGGCAACAGGCTGCCCAGGGTATCTTACTGTATCGTCTGGGTTTAAGCTATCAGTGCCAATTCTCCAAAGTCTTAAGGTGCAATCATCTGAGCCACTGACCACAGATAAACCAATGCCACTAAAACGGACTGAGTTTACAGAACGTGTATGCATTACATCTCTTGGTTGCAGTATTAATGCGAGGAGTGCGGCTAAAAGTGCGATCGCAGCCAGTTGTAGCCATAAAGGTATAATTGGCAGAGTCTCTACTTCTAATGTCTGCGTGGCGGGGTCTGTACTCCCTAAGCGTTGGTCGGATAATTCCGATTTAGCCTCCAGCAACAAAGTTTTACCGATTCCGACCCAAGGACGTTTTGTTTTAACATCAAGGATGATCTTACTTGTCTCTCCTAAATGAAGATTGGCAATTTCGGGAAGCTTTTTGAAACTACATTTTCGCCAGTCTCTACCTTGAACCTGGATATTAATTTGCTGATTTAGATTGCTAGCATTTTTAAATAGTAGTTCAAAGGCAGCTGTATCAGATTTCCAGTCAGGCAACCATGCCGATTTACTAGGAATTTTAAGGTGTTTTTGTGTGGTAGTAAAGTCTATAAAACCTACAGGTAAAACTTCAATCTTACCTTCAGCATTAGTTGGATAACCATTATTGCTAACAGCTTCAATAGTAAAAGGGTAATTTTGACTAGGTGCTTGGACTACAGAAGGAGGTTGGCATTGAAATGTCGCTTCTGCTAAACCACCTGGATCTAAGGATAATCGGCGTTCTGCACTGCCAGCTAGCCACGATGGTTCAACGCCTGTAAAACGTAGGACTACATCAGTCGGTTGTTGCCCCAAATTCCGCACTCGTACTGGTATATCTACAGAGTTGCGGGGATAAACTTGGAACTCTCGCACAGGTAATTCTACACTTAAATGCGTTGGTCTGTTGTCTCGCTCAATTTTCAGACGTAGCACAAGTCTGGATTGTTGTGCTAATTGTGGTGAGAAAATATTCACCATCAGGTTGACAGTACCGACAAATCCCGGAATGGGTGTATTGAATACAAAGACTTGGAAGATGGTACTACTGCCCGGTGGCTTGGCTGCTGCTACCTCTGGTTCGAGTCGATACCAACGATATCCTGTGTTCCGGGTTTCCCCGGCGGCGGTAATTTCTATCTGAAAATTGACAAAGCGATCGCTATCATTATTGACAGTTACCTCAAAGGAGACTGGAGTATCACCTGGACGAAAGGTTAGATTCTGAGTAGAAAAGCTGGCATTAATAACACTTTTTTCCATACTAGTATTTATAATATTTTTTTATATTTTGGATGATTATCACTCAATAAGGTTCAGTTAAGGGTTATTGGTGTAGGTAATTGGTCTTTGAAGACGCGATAAATCGCCGTCTCTACAAGTGTTTTGGTCTTATCTGAACTGTATTGGATTATCACTATGAAAAAATTAATGTCTGTTAAAACTTGACAATAGCTTTTTTCCTTGGATTATTGAAATGTATATATTATTAGATATTGTGTAATAAATTTGTCAATTTATAAAAGTTATTTTCAGAAGCGATCGCTAATGAGAGAGATGAGTGAAAAGTAATGTAGAGACATAGCAGTGCTACGTCTCTACAAAGGTTTTGGATTAATGTATGGGACTCGTATTTGATTTCTGAAAAAACTCAGTACAACTAAGAGGATGTTTGAAAAGTCATGATTGATGTATAAAATTTTTTTACCCCACCCTAGCCCTCCCCTTATAAAGGGGAGCCACTGCGTTGGGCGGCTTCGCCGACTTGAAGCATGTGGCGTGAGGGAACTGGATTTTATTGTTTCCCCCCTTTATAAGGGAAGACTAAGGGGGGTAATAATTCGATTAAAATCACAACATACTACTTTTCAAACAACCTCTAAGAAGCCTTCTTGACTGTTGCCTATATTGCCTATTGCCTATTGCCTATTGCCTGCCTACGCAAATTAGTTCAGAAATCAAAGCGGATTCCTATATATTTAACTTTCCGCAACGCCTGAACTCAAATTAAAATCGCTGACCAATACCTAGATGGACTTTGCTTTCACCCTGGTCATTAATGCCATAGTCAGCCCGAATTAAGCCTAGTGGTGAATCTAATCGCACTCCAGCCCCATAACCAAAACCATAACCTTGTTTATCTCGTACACCCGCAGGATCTCCCAATACAGTATCACCAGAACCTAAGTCTGAAGCGAAGTCGGCAAATAATACACCGCCGACGATTGGTAAGACGGGGAAGCGATATTCTGCGGAGGCTAACACATAACTGCGACCACTTCCAACTTCTCCAGAATCGTAGCCGCGCACTGAGTTGGAACCACCCAAGTTAAAGCTTTCGTAAGGTGGTAAATTACCAATGACAGTACCAGCTTGGACGTTCACTGCAAATACTTGTGGCTGTTTGCTGTTAAATAACTGGACTGGTAAATACTGGCTGTAGTTGGCTTTGAGGCGATTTAGGGAAATATTCCCTTCACCGATGGGTACAGATTGTTCTGTACTCAAACTCAAAATGGAACCTTGAGTTGGATTGAGAGGATTATTCCGTTGGTCTTTGGTGGCGGTGAAGGATACGGTAGTTAGGTCATCAACACCAGTTCCACTGGCAGAGAGGGGATTGCCTTGAGCGTCATTTGGGGTAATATTACCTTGGCGATCGCGAATACTAGTTCGGGTATAGTTTAATCCTAATGAGGTGTTCCAGTCGTCAAGTGGTCGCTGTAAGCTGACACCACCACCAATTTGACCTTCTCGTACTTTGTCGCCGTTAGCGAGGGTAATCTTGTCATCAAAGGTTTCCGAAAGTTCCTGATTCCGAAAACCATTCACAGTGTAACCCAAGCGATCGGGGTTAGTTGTTCGATAGGGACTGATAAATTTGCTATTAAACTGCAAGTCTCGGCTACTGACAGCCAGATTCACACCTAAAGTGTCATTAATCCCGCCGACATTCTGATCTTGATAGCTAATTGTGCCTACTAATCCCTGATCGGCATTGTAACTACCACCCAAGTTAACACCACGCGCCCCAGTTTCTTTGAGTTGGTAAACTAAATCAAGTTTGGTCGCATCTCCTTCTAAGGCAACGTTCACACTCTCAAATAAACCAGTACGATATAGCTGCTGTATGTCTTGTTTAACGACATTTTCTTGGAAGATTTGACCAGATTTCAACTTGAGTTGCTGTTGCAGGAAATCTGGTTTGGTACGTCCTGCGACGGGATTCCCCTGGCTATCAATGGTTTTACCCTCATCGTTGACAAAGCGAAACTTGATATCACTCACTAAGCCTTCAGCAACATTCACAGTGAGAATGCCTTGAGAATTGGGTTTAATTGATAGCACCCGCGCTAAGTTATAACCATTGTCGGCGTACCACTTGTTAATTTGTGCTACTCCTTGCTGGAGTCCAGCCGGACTGATAGTGGTTCCAATCTGAGATTGCAGTTGTTGTTGGGCTACTTGGTAGGTGAGGACTTTCGCACCAGATAATTGCAGCGATCGCACAATCACCGGTTGCACTTGATAAACTACATTCAATCCAGCTTGTGTGCTAAAGCTATTCACACTGACATTGCTAAATAAACCTGTATCTAAAATTGCTGTTACATCTTTTTGTAGCTGGCTTTGACTGGTTTCTCCACCAGCCTGGGTTTTAATTACTTTACGAATAATATCTTGCAATTCTTGATTGGCTCCCACTACCTGTACATCTGTAGCTGTAACTACTAAATTGCTCTCAGTAGTAGGGGTTTTTGGGGATGGAGGGGAAAGAGAGGGAGTTGGAGAAAGTGTTACAGGAGAATTACCCTTGTTGGCTGAGTTTAAGACTACTGTGGAATTTTTGTTTGTACCTGCTTGTACGGTAACGGGATTTTGAGAAAATTGTTGTGCAACTATAGTTTCTGGAGAAGCAATTGTCTCTACCCGTGCGGGAGTATCTTCAATTATCGGCACTACCAAGTTACCAGCTTTTTCGTTTGGAGTAACGGTTTTAGTGGGTGCAGCCGTTGCTTGCTGAGTCACATTGGCAGCAGCTAAAGTAGCTAAAGTAAAAATAGCAGTAGCAGAAACTCGCATAATATTTAACCTAATTAACTGGGAGTTAGTTGTAGAGAGGCTGGCGAATAGGGATAATACTAACTTCCAGCTTCTTCGCCGATTTCCCTATTTATACCTCTTACCCAAACAGACAGTTAATTTTGATATTTTGTTTCTTATGAGTAATACTCGGTCATCCTTAGCTTCTAACTCTCAATCTGCAACTTCTCCTTTGCGGTTACTTGTATTAAGTAATGGTCATGGGGAAGATGTCATTGCAGTTCGGATTTTGCAAGAACTCCAACGACAACCAAACCCACCAGAGATATTTGCTTTACCTCTGGTGGGTGAAGGACGGGCTTACCAACAGTTAGATATTCCCCTCATTGGTTCAGTCCGCACTATGCCTTCTGGCGGCTTTATTTATATGGATGGACGCCAATTAGCGCGGGATGTACGCGGTGGTTTATTGCAACTTACCCTCAGCCAGATTAAAGCTGTCCGCCGTTGGGTGAGTTCTCAAAAAAAATTAGGCAATAAAAGAGCAATTTTAGCTGTGGGAGATATTGTCCCACTGTTGTTTGCAACTTTCAGTGGCGCTAATTATGCTTTTGTGGGTACAGCGAAATCTGAATATCACGTGCGCGATGAATCTGGATTATTACCACGGAAATCCAAAGAGGCGCGTTGGGAAAACTTTTCTGGTTCAATTTACCATCCTTGGGAACGTTGGTTAATGAGTCGTCGCCGTTGTAAGGCGGTGTTCCCCAGAGATGGGCTGACGACGGAAACATTAAAACAATGGTCAATTCCAGCTTTTAATTTGGGCAATCCGATGATGGATAGTCTAGAACCGACTTTTTCACGCCAACAATTTTATAGTCAGAATAGCCAACAGCAAGAGACAGTTCGACCTTTAATGGTGACTCTGCTTCCTGGTTCCCGTCCGCCAGAGGCATACAACAACTGGGAAGTAATTATGATTGCCGTATCTGCGTTGATGGCAAGTTTCCAGGAGCGAGATTCGGTATTTTACACTTCTGGCACAATGGTATTTTTAGGTGCGATCGCTCCGGGCTTAGACTCTAATATTTTATCCCAAAGTGTCCAATCCCAAGGCTGGCGACCTGAATCAGCATCTCCTATCCAAATTGCTGATCCAAATATCTTGACATTTAAACAAAGGAATGCATATCTACTGCTGACCCAACAAGCCTATAATGATTGCTTGCATTTGGGAGATATAGCGATCGCAATGGCAGGTACAGCCACAGAACAGTTTATCGGTTTAGGCAAACCTGCGATCGCAATTCCCGGTAACGGGCCTCAGTATAACCGCGCCTTTGCTGAAGCTCAAAGTCGTCTTTTAGGCTCATCTTTGATTTTAGTAGAGCAGCCAGCAGAAGTTGCCCAAATCGTACAGTCTCTCTTCAAAAATCCTGATATTTTGCAAATTATTGCCGAAAATGGTCTGCGGCGCATGGGTAAACCGGGAGCCGCACTACGCATTGCAGAATGTTTACAGGAAAGATTTTGAATGGGAATTGGGAATTGGGAATTGGGCATGGGAGGCAGAGGGGAAATAAAATTCCTAACTCCTAACTCCTAACTCTATAACTCAGCACTCAGCACTCAGCACTCCTCAGGCCACCAAACCAGAACGTAAGGCCCTCACAGCAGCTTGGGTACGGTCATCAGCACACAGTTTATTTAGAATATTGCGAACATGGGTTTTTACAGTACCAACTGTAATGTAGAGTTTCTCAGCAATTTGTCCATTGCTACACCCAGCTACAATCAACTCTAGGATTTCCAATTCCCGTTGAGTCAGGGGGTATGTTTCTAAAACTTGCTCATATTCTGACGCCAGCGCCTCAATTTTTACAGTCTTTGGCTTATCAGAGCTTTGGCTTTCTCCAGGAATACCTTGGCGCATCTTCCGCAATACCACATTGGCTATTGCCGGATCAATCCAAGAGTTTCCAGCGTAAGTTGCTTGGATTGCCTCCGTTAATTTACTGATGCTTGTTTCTTTCATGTAATAAGAATCAGCACCCGCCGCAAAAGCTGCAAGTACAGCATCTTCTGTATGATCCATTGTTAGGATCAGAATCTTCGTTGTTGTTTGCCCAGTTTCAGCTTGGTGACGTTTGAATTTTCGGGTGAGTTCGATGCCATCCATATCAGGCAAGCCGATATCTACCACAGCTACATCTGGCTTTGCCGTTTCTAAAAGTTTTAATCCTTGGGTAGCATTTGCTGCTTCGCCAATTACTTTCAATGCACTGTGAGACTGTAATGCCGCTCGTAGCCCCATTCGCGTTAAGTCATGATCTTCAATTAAAATAATACTAATTTCATTCATCGCTACATTCACTCTTACGCTGTTTGCATCTTTCAAAGTATTACCTTTTGTCAGCCCTATCTCTTAATTTTCCCAAACTAAAGATAGATGATATTTCAACCAGTCTGCATCCACCGATAGAAATAATAAATAACTGATTTTTTTATATTTCGATAGAGGACAAATCTAGCTGGAGATATATGGATAGTTGCACAAAAAGTATGAAATATTGAGACGAACGCCAAATTGCTCTCTCTTGCTTACAATTCAGCTTTGAGTTGCCATGTTCCATTTGTTAATTACTATTATTTTGTATGAAGCTTTGAAAAAAGCTTACGAAAATGGACAAATTACAAAGGTCGAATTTGCTTTACGAGAAAGTAGAAGGATGGTTTGGAGCGATTTTTAATCAGGAGAGGCAGAGGGCAGGAGACAGGAGGAAATACTGAATCAAACTTTGTCGCGAGCTTGTTAGTCTGATTTTTCACGGGATATGGAACACCTGTCTCCAAACCTCTCCCCTAAAAGGAGCTACGGTCGATGTACACACATCTTGGTAATGAAGCCCAAATCCTGAATTTACCCCTCTTAGTCTCCCCTTGCCAAGGGGGAAATATCCGGTTTTGTCCCTTGCTAAGAGTGGAAATATCCGGTTCTCCCCCTTGGCAAGGGGGAGTTAGAGGGGGTGAGAAAGACTTGTGTATACACCGTAGCCTAAAAGGAGAGAGGCTTTAAAATTCTCGCCCAATTTTTGTAGGGAAGCTTGCTCAGGGATTAGGTCTTTTGTTGATTTTTCCACATAACGTCAAAAGTCAGGCTTGATGGTGGACAATCTCAAAAGGAATTCCAGCACAACTAGGAAGAGTAATCAGGCGTGCGTCAACCTCGTAGATGTTTGGAAGCAGGTGTTATTTTTACTAAAATTTACGGTCAGTCTTGGTATTTTTCCAAACACCGAAAGTCTGCGATCGCCAAAAAAATACTAACACAGGTCTAGCGATGTTAAGAAAATTGTCAAAGTTATTAGGAGGTAGGATTACTTAAGATTCACAAATAGAGATAGGCAGTACTTTCTTATTGACCTAATCTAATCAATCTAATGGGTAAAACTGTTCAAGCTTATGGTACACCATAATCGTATGCAACTCTCACCAATGGCTGACGACGGTCGCTTGTTCACTCATTTACAATTGTTTTAAGCTTAGTAAAGTATTTTATTTTACTTTATATCAGCTCTGTCTGCTGTTTTCAGATCAATAGTTTTCAGTTTGTTAATTGCTAATTTTTTGAGAACTATTGGTCATTTGCTAGGAGTTTAATTCCCAGACTCTGGTAAATTAATCAGATTGAGGATACAACAGACTGAATTTGACCCAAGTAAATGCCCAAAGTGCATCTATCTGAAGCCTTTTACCTTTCAATACCTTTGTTGAGATAATGGCAAGGCTTAACAGATACTGGATATTATGCAAAATGTCTTAGTCAATCAAGTTACAGATTTTAGATGTCCGAAATCTTATATTCTTTAGTTGGATAA
Source organism: Nostoc sp. CALU 546 (assembly GCF_048836525.1). NCBI lineage: Bacteria > Bacillati > Cyanobacteriota > Cyanophyceae > Nostocales > Nostocaceae > Nostoc > Nostoc sp. CALU 546. The sequence goes on along the minus strand of NZ_JAWJTF010000071.1, from coordinate 15,500 downwards.
TCTGAAAAGAGAAATGTTATACATCAACCTATGTTTGGCGGCGAAAATAAAAACCGATGGAAGAGACGCTGAAAATTTTGGTTGTAGACGATGACGAAGTAGACCGGATGAGAGTTCGTTGTGCCCTGACTAAAGCAGGTGTTCAGATGGAACTGTCTGAAGTAGGCGATGGTAATGACGCGTTCTCCGCTTTAAGCACTACTGCCTATGATTGTGTTTTTCTCGACTATCGTTTACCAGACCAGGATGGACTAACCTTGATCCAACAGCTACGTTCTTCGGAAATTCAAGTTCCTTTAGTAGTCTTAACTGGTCAAGGAGATGAACAAATTGCTGTTCAATTAATCGAAGCTGGTGCTACAGACTATCTCTCTAAGTCTAGGATATCTCCAGAAGCCTTGGCACAGGTTTTGCGGAGTGCGATTCGGATTTATCGGGCTGAAATGGAGGCAGCTTTGGCAAACCAGCAACTCAGAGAAAGTCATGAACAACTTACTCGTAAGAATCAAGAGTTGGAGAGACAAAAGCAACAGATTCAAATGCAAAACTTCAAGCTATCGGAGGCATCACTGCTAAAATCACATTTTTTAGCAACTATGTCCCACGAACTCAGAACGCCAATGAATGCAATTATTGGTTTTTCGCAAATACTGTTGCGTCCTAAGTTTGGTCAACTAACGCACCAGCAAGCAGATATGATTGAACGCATTTTGAATAATGGCAAACATTTGCTGATGTTACTCAATGAAGTTCTCGACTTTTCTAAACTGGAGGTAGGACAATTAGATTTAAAGGCGGAAATATTTGATATATCAAAGGTAATAAATCTCGCTGTGGGTGAAATGCGTTCCCTATCTGATGCCAAAAATCTCTCATTGTTGGTTCAAATAGATTCGCAAAATCCTTTGGTATTTAATGATCCAGTCCGTGTCAAACAGATTTTAATTAACCTGCTCTCCAACGCCATTAAATTCACGGATTCTGGTGAGATTTGGATTGAGGTTCAAGAACTGCCTGCAAATCGAGTATCAATTATTGTTCGAGATACAGGTATTGGCATAGCACCTAGGGATTTTAAACGTATTTTTGAAGCATTTCGGCAAGTCGATCAAACTATCACTCGCAAATATCCAGGCACAGGTCTGGGTTTAGCAATTGTAGATTCCCTGGTGCGAATGATGGGTGGCAAAATCTTTCTTGAGAGCAAGTTGGGTATCGGCTCAATGTTTAAAATTGAATTGCCACGTCAAATCACATTGCCGACTGTAGGAGCCGATGCTCTAGCTTCACAAGAATTAGATGGCGATGGGGTTTTTTGCTCTGCTAAAAATCCGCATCAATCATCTTCTCAATCTAGGAAAGCACCAATAGGATATCCTAAATTTAAACTATAAATTACTTACCAAAAAAACTGATAAAAATAGATAAATCATGTCTGTAGTTGAAAATAATAAAATTTATCGTATCCTCGCAGTTGACGACACTCGAGATAATCTTATTTTGGTTCAAACAATTTTAGAAAGTGAGGGATATGAAATTGATTTGGCTTCAGATGGAATAAAGGCTTTGCGGCAAATTGACCAATCTCCACCCGATCTGATTCTGTTAGATGTAATGATGCCGGGGATGGATGGTTATGAAGTCACTCGTCGAATTCGGAAGAACCCTGCAATCTCTTACATTCCAATTCTGTTAATTACTGCTTTTCATGAATCCAGCGTTGTTGAAGGTTTGGATGCTGGTGCTGACGATTTTATTCGGAAACCATTTGATACTGATGAACTACTGGCACGAGTGCGATCGCTATTGCGTCTCAAGCAAAGTCTAGACGAACAACAAAAAATGGCCCGCCAACGGGAAGACTTTGTTTCCCGTCTGACTCATGATTTGCGAACTCCTTTAGTAGCCGCCGATCGGATGTTGAGTTTGTTTGAAATGGAAACATTCTGCAAAATTTCGCCGGAAATGAAACAGGCGATCGCAGTTATGATTCGCAGCAACCAAAATTTAATGGAAATGGTGAACACCCTGTTAGAAGTCTATCGCTTTGAGGCAGGTAAAAAAACGTTGAATTGGGAGGTCTGCGATTTACGTGAGATATCTCAAGAAGTAGTGAGCGAGCTACTTCCTTTAACTAATGAAAAAGGTTTGACTCTGAAAATAGACACCAGTAAATTAGATCCACTCGGTAAAAAAGCTGGTATTATTATGGGCGATCGCTTGGAACTACGGCGAGTGCTAAACAACTTGATCGCAAATGCTATCAAATTTACAGATACAGGAGGCATAACAATCCGTATTTTTGAAACATCACCTCATCCAGGAAATTCAGATTCAGTGACAATTGAGATACAAGATACAGGATATGGAATTGCGCCTGAAGATCAAGCAACAATTTTCGAGCGATTTCGCCAAGGCAGAAATAAACGCTCAGGTAGTGGCTTAGGACTACATCTATCCCACCGGATTGTAGAGGGGCACGCAGGAACTATCCAGGTTACTTCTGAATTGGGTAAAGGTAGTTTATTTACTTTGCAACTACCCAAGAACACTTAAGTTCTTGTCCTTCACCGTTATATCTCTTTGCTGGACTGCTAATCCTGACAAAGCTCAAAAGCGGAGTGAACACCCAATCTTTTCCCAAGTCCGCGGCTAATTGTAGCCTCTAAGTCCTCGATCATATAGGGTTTGCTGATGTAATCATTAAACCCCGCTTTCAGGATACGTTCTTTATCCTCCCTGCTAGCTAAAGCTGTGACTGCTACCACTGGAATTGTGCAAGTTAGGGGTTCTTGCTTCAGATGACGTATAACATCGATACCGCTAAGTCCTGGTAACAAAATATCCAACAAAATTAAGTCTGGTTGATACTCTTTAGCTACCAGAACTGTTGCAGAACAATCTGTTTGACAAATAAATCTACAACCCATTGACTCAAGGGCATAACTAATTAGGAGGAGACTATCATCATGGTCTTCCACTGCCAAAATCAAAGGCTGGTGAGAGTTTTGCTTCTTTTCATCACTCATGAATGAATTTGCCAAATACATCTCTTCTCCAGAAGATTTTATTAGGATTTATCGTCATTATTGGGAGATAAAGACGATGCTTCCTGCGAACAAAAGAATAGTGTTCAGTCGGGATTGGTGTGTGTTTTGCTTTTGCCTAGTTAATATATTCTTACCGAAACAAAGGTTGCTGAGGTAAGACAACCTCAAGCTGAGAGGTTTAGCAGATACTTTTCGATTATACGCAAAATTACAGAATATTTTCTGAATGAGTTCATCACAAGTTTATATAGAAATATCAGAAAATTATTTATAACAGTATCGCTTGACTTATGTGTGCTTTTAGATTTTAAAGATCCTGAATAAATAAGTAATCTCAGTTATTAACTGTTAAATTCCCTACTCTAATTTGCGTACTGGATATAATTTCAACATCATCTTGATTTGTTCTACAGAAGCAATTGCAATTGCTTGCATAGGTTTTTACAAGTAAGCAAATCAACAGATTAATTTTGATAGGTTTCTGAGAGGAATTAGCTAATTATTAGATACTGCTTTCTTGTTGACAATCATTAGTTATCCAATACTGCCTACTACTTTATCATAATGCAATGTCTACGATGGGCTATGCCTATGGAGAAATTTATTGCTAGATTATTGATATTTATTTAGCGATCGCAAAGCGAATTTGACTACAATCCTTAGAAAGAGTAGCAAAAACCTAAATGTCTAAAAAGTCCGATTCTCAGTTCCAAAATCTCTTTAGTTCACCCAAATCAACCCAGTGGGACGAAAGATTAGCCCAAATAGCCTATCGCTTTAACCGAGAGTATCAAGGTGAAACATTTGAACTCCCAACAGAAGTCCAGGCGATGCCGATATTCCGCGAGTGGATGGCTGGGAGTTTTTCAGGGAGAATTGCTTCCCCTTTCTGGGAAATTGCTAAACCTCAAAAAAACCAGCACTGTATAGATATTGGCTGTGGGATCAGCTTTTTAATTTATCCTTGGCGGGATTGGCAAGCGTTGTTTTATGGGCAAGAAATCAGTAATATAGCACGCGATACCCTTAATTCCCGTGGGCCGCAGTTGAATTCTAAGCTGTTCAAAGGTGTTGAGTTGGGGGCAGCTCATCAGCTAAACTATCCATCAGAGCAATTTGACTTAGCGATCGCCACCGGATTCAGCTGCTATTTTCCCCTCGAATACTGGAATGCTGTATTGGCAGAAGTCAAGCGGGTGTTAAAACCAGGTGGACATTTTGTCTTCGACATCCTCAATCCAGAACAACCTTTAGCAGAAGATTGGGCAGTTCTGGAAACCTATTTAGGGGCCGAGGTGTTTTTAGAGCCTTTGGCTAAGTGGGAAAAAACGATTAAAGCGGCTGGTGCTAAAGTAGTCGCGCAAAAATCAGGGGAATTATTCGAGTTGTATAAAATCCGATTCTGAACTACCTACAGTGACGCTTCGCTTACACAGTAGGCTTCTTGTCCAACAGAAAGCGTAATAGGCGTAGCCCATTCTAAGTTCTGAATTCTGCTGTATTACTCAGGGATAAGTGGACTCATTGGATCTAAAGAAGTTGTAAAAACAAAATAAATTACCCCAGCGCCGAGAATCATCACAGCCAGACTGAACAACAACACCCAGCGGTCTGTTGGTTCATAAGTATCTTCTTCGATATGACGACGAACAGCAAAATAGTGCGACGTTGAGAGCCACACTGTCATTAAACCCACCAGGGAGAAGACTAAACCTAATTTCCAGCCGTTGCCAGGACGGGGTATCAAAGGTACTTGGAAGGCACGCAGACGCACAATGACGACACCAAAACCTAAAAGAGCAATTCCTGTCCGCATCCAAGCGAGGTAGGTACGCTCATTTGCTAAGTGATCTCGGATTCGGGACGGATTCAATCGTCCTGCCTTTTTTTTCTCTTTATCTTCTTCTGTAGGTTTCAATTTTAACTGCATCAATAACACCCTTATCCCCAAAGCGGCTCTGATCAAAAAAATGCGAAGGTAGTAGGAAATCTCTTTCCAGATGACTTGTACCCGGCCCAATAATTGCCCTAATGAAATATATTTATTATGATTGTACATTTTTGTCAAAATTTATTTTAATGCAGATATCTAAATAAAACAAGCCTGACCGAATAATTCGTAATTCGTAATGGGCTAACGCCCCGCTCCGCTAACGTAATTCGTAATTGATGGTATAGAGCAACTGCAATTAATATAGGGGTCATAAAAAAACAGCCGAGATCAAAGAGATTTTTCACCAGTACTTTTCCTGCTTTTGTCTCTGATTTTGGCTGTTACCCTATTTAAATTTAGAACAATCATTCAAAAATAGAATATGCAGTTCTATTTCAAGACTAATTGCTAGGTGCATTAGGAACTCGTGTATTTATGATATCTTGCGATATATCTGGGATAAACCAGTTAGCTTCTTTGCTGTTGAGAACTTTCACAGTCGGAACATTCAATTCAATCGCAGCTGTATCTGGATTCGTCTTAATCACTAACTGAGTTCCATCAAGTATCTTGAGAGCAGCCGCTCCTGTCAATTCTTGACCTTGCCCATTAGGACTAGAAGTAAAATTTGCTACCTTGACATCATTTGGTAGATAAATGCCATCACAATCCCAGTTATTCTTAGTGGACTGACCATCAGCTAGAAAATACAGACCGTTGTCGTATACAGCATCTTCATCGTCTTCATCATTTGGTCTTTTGCCATATACTGCTATGGTATTACCTGTTTGATTTTCGCATTGACCCCAGTTAATTCCCGTCTCTAAAGCATATTTTTGCAGAGTTAATTCCTCAGTTCTCTTTTGAATTTCTTCTGGTGTCAGACCTTCAACTTGAGTTTGGGCATCTTTTGTCTGAGTCAGTTTATTAAGTGCTTTAGTGACTTCGATGTAATCAGGGTTTTTGCTAAATTTTGGTCTATCAGCAAAAGAAGGTTGAGCAAAGGCGAAATTGGCGACAATCATTAAGAGAATAAGCAGAGATTTCCAGATTTTCATGTTTTGATTCCTGTTGATAGATAAGATATTTTGCAGTTGGAAATTCATTTTGGTGAGTAAGTTCATGATGCCCCTTTTTTAGACAGTTAATTTTTCTTGTTCTTGACTAGGCTGCTGAGTATTGGAACCTAAAATCAATGAGAATATATAACTAGAAACTACAGATAAAAGAGTCCAAGTAACATTTTCTGTGACTATAAACACGCCCAAACCAATCAAGATACAAGGCACAAAAGTGTTGCCGTTTTCAGTTAAAAAGTTTGCGATCGCAGGCAAGTAGGTTAATTTATAAGCGGTATAACACCATACGCCAACTAGCGTAAAAAATACACTTAGTATCACTAATAGACTATCTAATTCCGAGTTGGCAAACAGAGGCACATACACGCTGATGTTATCACTACCATTGGCAAAGGCGATCGCAGCGACATTGCAAGTTTGTGGAGAGATAAAACTGGCAAGTACAGAGGGACAAGACGGCTCGGTTTCTGCTTCGGCTTCCTCTGGTGAATCTTCTTCACGTTTCAGTAAACTGCTTACACCAATGATTATTGGCATTAAACCAAGTAGTCTAATCCAGTCCTGGGGTATGATGAGTCCACCAAAGAAACCGGGAAGGCTAGCAATGATCAATGCAGCAAAACCGAGATACTGACCAGCAAGGATGTGACGACTGCGAAACGTTTTACTTATTTGTGAAAAAAGCAACGTCAAAATGACAATATCATCGATGTTGGTGGCAGTGAACGCCGTGATCCCTGTGGTAATTGCAGTTACTAAACCACTCATTTGTGGAAATCCTTATTTTGATGCTTGGTAATTGAGCGTGAGGCATTGGTCATTTACAAAGGACAAATGACCAATGACTAAGTAGAAAGCCTTGATTTATACTTTAGTCAAACTAACCGATAGAATCAAATGCTTTTATTTGTCAAAATGATAAATGGAAGTGATTAAAAATTTGACACCAAGTTGTAGGGATACCATAAATGGCAGGAATGACGCTTGAACAGCTAAAAATCTTTCTAGCTGTGGCGCACAATTTACACTTTACTCGTGCAGCAGAGGAGCTTTATATTACACAACCTGCCGTTAGTGCAGCGATCCACAACTTAGAGCAAGAATACGGAGTGAAACTGTTTCATCGGATTGGTCGCCATATCGAGATTGCTGAAGCGGGTAAATTACTGCAAGTGGAAGCGCAGAAAATTCTTGATCAAGTTTCCTTAACTGAAAGGGGATTGCGAGAATTGAACAATCTGCAACGGGGTGAATTGAAATTAGGTTCAAGTCTGACAATTGGTAACTACTGGCTACCAAGTAAGATTAGTGAGTTTAAGAGCCAATATCCTGGTATCCAAATTGACTGTACCCTTGCCAATGCAGAAACGATTTGTGTCGGTACAGCGATGGGACAGTTTGATTTAGGTTTGGTGGAAGGAGATGTAAAGCCAGCGCTTCAGAATACTTTAGACTATGAAATAGTGGGGAGCGATCGCTTGCAAATTGTGGTCGGTCAAAACCACCCTTGGTTTGAGTGGGGAGAAGTTGATTTAAGCCAACTAACTCAGACTCCCTGGGTGATGCGGGTGCGGGAATCTGGAACCCAGCAAAGATTTGAGGAAGCGTTGCAAAATTGGGGAATCAATCTTAGTGAACTGAATGTAATTTTAGTGTTCACTAGTGGAGAGATGGCAAAAGCAGCGATTGAAAATGGCGTAGGTGCAACTGGAATTTCTGAGTTGATGGTAAAAAAAGAAATCCAGCTAGGGACTCTGCGGGCAATTCGAGTTATTGATAATAGAGAAAGCAACGGTGCGATGCCTAAGTTGGGCTACACCTACGCAGAAATAGTTAGACCTTTTTTCAAACTCAAGCATCGTCAGCGTTTTCAAACTGCTCTTTCCAAAGTCTTTGAACAAATGTTGGTATCGTCTATGTTAGATAGCTCAGATAAACATATATCAATTATTTAAAGAGGATTGTGAATTGGGGACTAATCCGAATGGCACTAAGTTAAGATAAAGCCCTTTTCCTGACTGGTTCCCAGCCTAGAGGCTGGGAACCCATTCTGGGAGGCTCCGCCTCCAGCGGCTTAACCAGAGGCAGAGCCTCGCAGAATTCGTTCCCAGCCTGGAGGCTGGGAACAAGATGAAACTTTTCCCCATTCCCCAGTCCCCTTCACACCTTCCGCATATTTCTACTAATGGGGTCAAAACCTCTAGAAAACCGCGTACTTTCATCGTAGTAAGCGCCAGTTAGATTCGCTCCATACAACTTGGCATAGTTGAGTTTTGCTCCCCGGAGATTTGCTTCATTCAGTTTGACACCGCTCAAATTAGCTCTGGTCAAGTTTGCTTTGGCTAAATTAGTTCCACTCAAATCTGCTCCCCAGAGTTTAGCTTTAGCTAGGTTAGCTCCACTCAAATCTGCTCCCCATAAATTAATTCCAGGCAAATAGGCTCCAATCAGCTTGTTACTACTCAAGTTGACAGCTGGAAAATATCTTTCCCCTGCGGCAAAACGCCTTTTTAATTCTTCAGCATTCATGCGTCGCGTTCACCTTCTTTAGCAATACAGAAGTTATTTGTTCCCATTCTTGGCTTAGTTCTCCTGGAAATTCTGGCTGACCACTGCGTAGATACCAGAAATGGGCATTGTTGAAATCGCCCTCTTTGCGGTGCAGGTAAGCATGAACCCAGGCACTATCGGCATCGCTGGCATTTGCAACTATTTCATGAGCTTTACTCCAATCACCTTTCTTGTCATACCACATTGCTTGCAGCCCTTTTGGCAATGTCTGAGGACATGGGCGCTGCTTTTCGATCAATCGCAGGAATTCCTCTGTATTCACGATCGCCACCCAACAAGAATCAAACTTCTATCTCTAAGATACTCCTCAGTTTTAGGGGAATGGGGAATGGGGAATGGGGAAAAGTTTTCTTACTTAATACCAAATACCCAATACCCAATACCCAATACCCAATACCCAATACCCAATACCCAATACCCAATACCCAGTCCCCAAGTCTCAATACCTTTCACATCTACTTAACTGGGATCATTTCAAACTCGAAAGTGCTGATCAAACGGTCATCAATATAGACTTCTATTCTATGCTTACCAACTGGATCGCCAGGAGTAATCGTCCAAAAATTCTCAATCACACCCTCTGGAGCCGATTGTGTGCGCCGCGTCACAGATGTCTTTCCGTCTGCTGACATTGAGAAATCTTCACCACTATCTGTACCCCAAGTTTCTGGAGGTTTTGGTAAACGCAAGACTTCGCGCCATTTCACTTCACCTTGGTAGTCTTTGAGTTTAATCCGCCATCCATAGGCATTTCCTTCCTGAAGTGGCACTCTTTTTGTCTGGAAAATGGTAACGTTTCCTTTAGAGTCAACTCTCTTCAGCCCAAACTCGGTGTTACTGACAGTAATCTGTTTAGCATTCGTTGGTGTCGGAGACGATATAGCATTTTGTACCAAAACAGCAGCAGCGTTGATTGGCTCAGAACTTATGACTCCAGATATTAGCCAAAAAGAAGCTAGCACAGCAGTAGTAGTCCAAATTCTCATTAGTATGGTTTTCCTGTCAGACTTTTGGTACTTATTCAAGTAATCTGCCATGTTTTCCGGGTCAAGGTTAGCTATGGTTAGACAAAAACAGAATTTGACTGATTCAACCAACTCACTGACTTTGAGCAAAGGCAAATCATTGCGCCGTCGTTTCTCTATCTGCGTAGGCGTAGCCCAATCTAGGCATCGCATCACCAATATACCCATTAGTCTCCATTTTTCTCTACAAGACCCTTTGCGAAGGAGACGGTGTGCCATAGATATAGTATTCTGAATCCTGACTCCTGAATTCTGACTCCTGACTCCTGAATTCTGACTCCTCCTTTCCCAATCACAATTTTGCATGAGATACCAAGTTGGCGGTAGCCTCCACAGTGATGATCCCACTTATGTTGTACGTCAGGCAGACGAAAAACTTTATACCAGTCTCAAAGGTGGTGATTTTTGCTATGTTTTTAACTCTCGCCAAATGGGTAAATCATCTCTACTACAGCGAATAAGTCGTCGTCTCAAGTCAGAAGGCTATAAATGTGTTTACTTAGACGTAACTCAATTGGGTAGTGAGGATACGACATCAGCACAATGGTATAAAGGAATCATTGTCAGCATGTTCTACGGGTTAAATCTGGTGGAACACGTTAACTTTAAGCAATGGTGGGATATGCAAGCAGGTCTTTCTCCTGTACAAAAGCTACACCAGTTTGTTGAAGAAATTTTGCTGCCAAATGTCAAGAGCGATTGTGAAGGAGATGGCAAAGCCAAAGGCATTTTCATCTTCATTGATGAGATTGATAGTTTACTGAGTTTAAATTTTCCGGTCAATGACTTTTTTGCCTGGATTCGTCATTGCTACAATCAGCAGGCACACGATCCGAATTTTCGACGCCTGGGCTTTGCATTGTTTGGAGTAGCCAGTCCATCTGATTTAATTGCTGACAAACGCCGGACACCTTTTAATATTGGAACAGCTATAGAGTTATACGGCTTTCGATTGCATGAAGCTAACCCATTGCTAGATGGGTTAAAGGGAGCAATCAGCCAACCAGAAATAGTGCTGCAAGAGGTAATCTACTGGACAGGGGGACAACCGTTTCTAACTCAAAAACTTTGTCAATTAATTCTTCAAGCTGCCTTAAAGACATCAGATCGAAAAATTATCCTATCCCCGAAAACTGAGGCGTATTGGGTAGAAGAATTGGTGCGATCGCAAATTATCCAACACTGGGAATCACAAGATGAACCCGAACACCTTCGTACTATTCGCGATCGCCTACTTTTCAACCAACAACAAGCAGGACGCTTGTTAGGTCTTTATCAGCAGGTATTGCAAGCGGAGGAAATAGAGGAGGTAAAGAATGAAGACACTAGCGACTCTTGGCATCCTCTATCTCCAATATCTCCCATGCCTACAGATGATAGTCGAGAACAGACAGAGCTTTTACTATCGGGAGTAGTTGAAAGGTATAACGGCTATCTCAGAATTAAAAATCCGATCTACCGCAGTATTTTCAATGCTGAATGGGTGTTAAAGCAGTTAGACAATCTGCGCCCTTATTCACAGCCATTTAATGCTTGGGTAGCATCGGACTTTCAAGATGAGTCGCGCCTGTTGCGGGGGAATGCCTTACAAGAGGTCTTGGACTGGACTCAGCGAAAAAGTCTCAGCGATTTGGACTATCGATTTTTAGCAGCTAGCCAAGAATTGGAACGTCGGGAAGTCCAGCAAAAACTAGAAGTAGAACGGCTCAAAGAAACTGAAGCGCGATTGGCAAGTGAACAAAAGAACGCCCGTCTTCAGCAACGACTACTGTTAGGGGTAAGTGTGGCTCTAGTAGCAGCGATTATCTTGGGAATCATAACACTCTATGCCAATCGACAGGCATCGCTGAGTGAGGTAAGAGCGATCGCAGCTGCTTCCAATGGTAGTTTTAATTCTAATCAACGCTTAGATGCACTGGTACAAGCAATCCAAGCCAGACGGAAATTTCAACGGCTCGATCTGCAAAATTTGGCAGATGCACATACGCTGGATCTCCAAACCCGCAAAGTATTAGAACAAGCTGTCTACGGTGCTGATGAATTCAATCACCTTTCAGGGCATCAAGGGATTGTCTTAGGTGTTGATTTCAGCCCCGATGGCCAATGGATTGTCTCATCTAGCATTGATCGCACAGTCAAGCTGTGGAAGCGGGATGGAACACTGGTGAGAACAATACCACATACTGCAACCATAAATAGCGTCCGCTTCAGCCCGGATAGCCGCCAGATAGTCGCTGCTGGCATTGATGGCACTATCCGTCTTTGGACGATCGATGGTAAATTATTAACCATCTTCAAAGGGCATAAATCTGCGGTGTGGCGAGTTGCCTTTAGCCCAGATGGAAAAACGATCGCTTCTGCCAGTGGCGATTTTAGCGTTAAGCTTTGGCAACTAGATGGCACTTTAATCAGAACTCTTAAACATGAGCGTGGTATATGGGGAATTGCCTTCAGCCCCGATGGTCAAATCATCGCTTCTAGCATGGTAGGCGGCACTAATAAGCTTTGGCGATTGGATGGAACGCTAATCAAAACATTCACAGCCGGAAAGGCAACTATTTGGAGTATTGCTTTTAGCCCAGATGGACAAACTTTCGTCTCTGGCGGTGCAGATAACATGGTGCGACTGTGGAATCGAGAAGGGATTCTACTGAGAACTTTTAAAGGGCACACCGCTGAAGTATTTGGTGTAGCCTTTAGCTCTGATGGGCAGACTATTGGCTCCGGTGGTTCTGATAAAACCGTTAGATTGTGGAATCGAGATGGTACTTTATTAAGAACTTTGCAGGGGCATACCTCAAATATTCAAACCATCGCCTTCAGTCCTGATGGAGAAACCCTCGCCTCTGCTGGCCACGACAACACCATCAAACTCTGGAGAGTCAACTCACCCTTAGTAAAGCTACTCAATGGCCATCAAGAAATGGTCTGGAAGGTGGCATTTAGCCCTGATGGGGAACGTTTAGCTTCCGTTGCTGGCAAAGAAATCAAACTTTGGAAACGCGATGGTTCTCTAGCCAGAACTATTGTTGAAGAAGATTCTCGAATGCTGAGTCTCGATTTTAGCCCCGATGGTCAAACTTTAGCGATCGTTGGTTCTAAAGGTGTTGTGAGACTGTGGCAACTAGACCGCAATCAGCGAACCATTCTGGAAGGCCCAGGTATCGGTCTTTTGGGTGTTAGCTACAGTCCTGATGGCAATCGGCTGGTGACTGTGGGTTTTGATTACAAGCTGAGACTCTGGCAACGCGATGCTAATGGACAGTTCCAACTCCAGCAAATTATCCAGGCACATACAGGGCGAATTTGGGACATTGTTTATAGTCCAGATGGGCAATTTATCGCCTCTGCCAGTGCTGATGGTAGCATCAAACTTTGGACTTCAGAAAATAGCGATCGCCTGTTGGAGAAACCAGATCGAATCTTAGAAGGGCATCATAGTGAAGTTTTTGGAGTTGCCATTAGCCCGAATAGTCAATTTATTGCCTCCACTGGCGGAGATGGTCGTCTCCGACTTTGGAAACGTGATGGTACTCTAGTGAGAATCTTAGATGGTAAAAGTATTGGTTTAACGAGGGTAGCATTCAGTCCAGATGGTCAAATGCTGGCAGCCGCAGGTTTTGACAATACGATCAAAGTCTGGAAGACCGATGGCACTTTGCTCGTCACCCTAAATGGACATACTTCAAATGTGAGCAGTGTTGCCTTTAGCCCCGATGGCAAAACCCTCGCCTCTGGGGGAGATGACCAACTTGTGATTATGTGGGATATAGAAAAAATTCTCCATCTCAACCTGCTGAAATATAGCTGTGATTGGGTGCGGGATTATTTAAAGACTAATGTAACAGTGGAAAATAGCGATCGCTCTATTTGCAATCAGTGACGAAACTTACACCACAAATTGAATTTGAGCAACTTGTTAATTTTGTATATTAAGAAATTAAACAATATGTTGAAAGATTACCTTTAGTAAATCTCCTTGCGTAAAAGGCTTAGTTAAATAGCCTGATGCTCTGACCATCTTAGCTTTAGCCATCTCTATAAAACCTACTTTTTCTGACACCATAATCACAGGTGTATTTTTAAAACTTGAGTGTTTACGCAACAAAGAGCAGAGTTCATATCCGTCTAAATTAGGCATCGAAGTATCCAACAAAATTATGTCGGGTTTTGTGTGAACAATCTGCATTAAAGCTTTCAAAGAATCAGTGACTCCGACAACACAAAAAGTTTGCTCATCTAAATAACTTTGAATAGTATTCAATACTGTAGGATTGTCATCAATACAAAAGATTGTGTAGATTTTTTTATCAACAGGCGGTTGGATAATTTGCTGACCCCTATGATCATTAGTATGAATAGAGTAAGTTGGTGGTTTATAACCGTTTCTTCTAAAAGAATTTGGTGTACTTTTGCTTTTAGGTTTTAGCTCATTTATTTTGAACAATTCTGAGGGATGTGATTGAGAGGCTGGCGATGTCTGACAATAAGCCGCTTCTCTACGAGAGGCTTCGCCAACGCTTCTAGGCATTTGACATCGTTCAACTAGTAAGCGGAGATTTAGATGACAAAACTTTGGCATGTCATCCAGAAAGCTTTCGGGAATAAATTCATAACTCCCCTCTTGTAAGTTCAGAAATGACTCCAAAACTTCTAGCGCCAATTGCTCTATCAGTATCGCTGCTTGAGAAGGACTAATATATTTCTGATTGACTAACCAGCAAATAGCCAGATAATCTGGATTTGGTATTGCCTGATTTTCAATACCAGTTTCAAATATCGCTCGCAACTGTTCTTTGATTCCGCCAGGGAGAGTAGAAATTTGCTGACTCAAGCTTTGCAAATTTCTGTAAAGTGGCTCAAACATTTTCTCTGAGTAGCAGGCATAAATTAGCTTACCCTCGTCCATATATATTGACCAAGAGCCTGACGTGCTAAACACTTGCAAACAACCAGTAACCGACTTACCAGTGATTTTTTTCAACAAAGATAAGGGCTGGAGCTTTTGAAAAAACCTGTATCTACTAATCGGAAGTGTCTTCATTGGGATGGCTCTGGAATAAAATTAACATTTGCAGGCGAAATTAGTGAATTACCTTTTCGGAATTCACCGCGAATTTGTTGGGAGCACTTTCAGATAAATATAGCGGTCACATTTGAGTTAGTACAGAGATTTCACACCCCCCAACTCTTAATTCACCAATCTCTGTTAAGCTATAAAGCACAAGTTACAACTAAACCAATTCATGCTATTTTCCAATAGCAAAATGGCCCGACTAGTTGCCAGGATATAGTATTTCAAAAATTAGATTGGTTTTCTGTATCTTTCGCTAATCTAGCCAATCTAACAGTAACTCAAGTGTCACGCCTAGACCATTGGCTCTCGCCCATCAGTCACAAAAGTATCATTGTTATCCGTATTTTGCAGCCTAAGATCGTAGATACTTCAATTCTCTTACAAAGGTTTTTTTGTCCCTAATACTAAAGTCTGGAGCGACCAAAATCTACTGTAATGTAGATGTAAATAGCTCTCAAGCAAGGCTTTTAGACATTAAATCCGCGCTGACGAACTATGTTTTTGTAGCCGTGACAAAAGTTGTCGGGTACTTCTCCAAGAAGTTTATTCTTGAGGGGAACTTCATCAAGAGAAACAGTATGATTAAAAACTAAGCATTTAAAAACTTCAATGTCATACTTAGGTTTGTGATTGTAGAGCTAATACGGTTCGGTGAAGCAGTGTGGTTTTGGGGATTTCTCCCATAAACAACTGCGTTAGCCAGGAACAAGGTTCAGCCGAAGGGTCTTGAGGGTTCTCCCAATGACCACTGGTGTCAACTTAAGC